>NZ_CAWQTY010000011.1:0-86662 GCF_963897815.1 Xenorhabdus sp. Sc-CR9 | reverse complement strand
ATTGGGTATATATGCCAATACAAATTATCAGCATATACCCAAAAACTAACATTTAAAAATATTGTTAATTTATATATTCAATATTATTTAAGTAATCTGTGTTTGTAAGATCTTTTCCATTGAAAAACCGAATAAGCAGATCAGCCAGCACATCTGGACGCTCTGCCATAACGAGATGATCCGATTTTTTGATTGTGGTAAACATTGCGTTTGGAAAAATAGATGCACAAGTTTTGATATTTTCAGCCGGTGTGATGATATCATATTCACCAGTTGTAAATAGAATGGGTTTATTAAAATTTTCAGCTCTTTTATATTTCTTCTGATTCATGAAACGTCTTTGGAGATGCTCATATCGCTCTCCTTGATGTAGAGTTGATTCCAGTAATGTTGTTTTTATAAGTCTGTATGTTGTATCTCTTCCCCATACATCTGAGCCGGGTTCAAGGCAGAGAATACTTGAAATAATTGTCTCTATAAACTCCTCATATTTTCCTTCATCTAAGAATTTCAACGCTGTATTTATTCTGCCTTGAATATGAGGGGGTTGGGTTAATGCAGTACCAATTAATACTGATTTATTAATTCTTTCTGGCCATCGATAATTAAACTCTAGGGCAGTAGCACCACCATATGAAATACCAATTAAATTTATAGTTTGCAAAGAAATAACATCTAAAATATGTTTGACACACTCGGCAAGAAATTCGAAACTTTCATCGTTTGGAATATCATCCGCTGAACCCGTTCCCGGTAAATTAACCATAATTATCGGGCCATCATCTTTGAGAAGGTATTCAAGATGCGGTAATGAATACATGTCTTGAAAGCCACCAGCGACAATTAATTTTGGTACTGCACTTGTTGTGCTGATATCACCAATTACACGAAAGGCATATTTTATTCCACGCCATTCAATTTCTCTCTTATCCTGAGGTGGAAGGCGATCAGTTGAGTCAATGAAGGCTGAAAGAGACTCAACATTTCTGAATCTGAGCACATCACTCCAATCTATTTTTTTGCCTAAATCTTGCTCAATGAAGATTTGTATCTCAACTAACGAGATAGAGTCCGCCCCAAGACTGAAGAAGTCATCCTTTACGTCCATTGATTCTACACGAAGAACTTCCTGACATATTCTCAATACTTCACTTTCTGTGTCATTTGGTTTGCGATTTTCTGATAACAATTTCATATCACTCTCCTACCATCATTTATGCCTTGAATTTTTCAGATCGCTGCTTTGTGACGGCTACCTGAGATTAATCAGACACATACCCGTCGCCTTTCAAGTTGCATCTTTGTTGGCTATACTCCCTTCCCGCCTCAGAGCAACTCGAAATCCATAGGGCATAGTTAGTTTTTGACTAAAATCGCCCCATAAGATCGATAAGGACCATTTTCGAGCTAAAAACAGATCAATGGTGATAATTACACAAGTTATTAGTTAATAAAATATGCCAGTACATACCTGAATGATACCGAAATAATTCTAAATTTTATTCAATTGCTCAGATCAACAGGCTATCGTCTGGGAAAATACCAACATATGTTTCAAACAGATAGTTATAATATTTTTCAAAAAACAACCAAATAAATTTTAAACAAACAACTAAGAAACACAAAATTAAATATTAATTAACTTATTTAACAAAAAACCAAAATATATTCATTCACAAATAAGCAATATAATTTCTTTTTGTTGTTGAATAAAGATTGATACTGATGTCCTAAAAATGCCAATAAAATTAGATTTAAATTATTTTCATTTCCAAATAAAAGATGTTTTTAAGGCGAAAAAACCTTATCCCACAAGTAATAAAAAATTTACTATTCAAAAAGTTATAAATATATTTGAGTCACAGATATAAAATTAAAATTAGCGGATATTTATAATTTTCGAAGTTGACTTAAGGGAATACCTGATCAAGAGCATAGATGAAAAATCCTTTTTCCATTGAAACCCTTGTTCATTACAAGCAATATTAGATGGAAAGTTTACAGCACGATGACAAAGCCGAAGCATAGATACCTATAAGGTAGATGATAAGAGCAGGCGATTGGATCGGGATGGGATTTCATTTTATTTATAATTTAAACTCTTTCTCTATCACCACAATAATCAGCGCATTCAGAATAGAATGCGCTATAAACAGATTATAATTTACCGTCGGCCTTCATTTGTACCATACTTTTCATTGTCTCAATATCCCTTTGGTTAATACTGTTAAACCAAAAATCATGAGTCGAAGGCATTCGGCTACTTTTTACAAATCTTTCAATAGAATAACATTCCTGCATATCTATCGAATCACCTCTGGATAATATTTCGTTCAATATCCTGGTGGTGATATCTCCGTTATCGGAATTTTCTCCGAGAGCACGACAAAGCTTGTCGTTGTTAAGTAATACAAGATGATCTGTTGGTACCCTTCCGACAGAACATCCGGCAATCGCAAACACAGATAGTAATAGTAATTTTCTTATCATTTAGAACTAACCGGTAAAAATAAAGCGACAGTATATCCGCGGACAAAGAAAAAAGACAGAATTCCAAGATGGAATAATAAGGCATATTCGCCAAAAGCAGTTGAACTGACACATAGCCATTTTCATCAGGACAGGAACTTACTTTGCAGACAACAAAACAGCCGCATTCCCGTATTACAGAGTAACGGTCACATCTTCTTATTTTATTTATTGCCTATCCTTATTCTTGTTTTTATACCATGAAATAAAAAGATTCAGTGTTCCGCCCCAGAAAATACCACCAAGAACACCACTGAATAAACCGAACAGCAGATTATAATGTAAGGAATGCAACAACGTTGGATCAGAGTTTAACATGGCCGTCATAATAAATTTGCCCACAAACGTAATCACAATCAATACCAATGTCAACGGAGTACCCGAACGGATAATCAATGTGCTACCCGCTTTTTCTTTTAACCGTGGCTGGGATTTCCAAAGCAGCCAACCAATAGTGATACCAATAACTAAACCGATTCCCATCATTACTAACGCTGAACCTGAAAAGTAAGTTTCGTAAAGGACGCCATGCACTCCCCAGACTAAGAGCACGGTAGGTAACAAGAAGAGACGATCTATGCGCATTTCACGATCAGACAAGGCTCGGATTCCCCTCAATCCTTATTTTATCTTAACCTGATTATTAACAATAAAATAACCCGCAAATTCAGTATAGCCCCCACGTTCACATTTGTTAGGATCATATATAATTTTTCCTTTATCATCTCTTTTTCTGGCTGTTCCTTGGCCTGGTTTATGCCCCCAAAATTGAGAATGCTTACTACCCCTACCTATGACCAACCGATAAAAATGATAATCCCAAAAAATATTGTCAAGAATGACACTGGAAGTGGAAGGAATACAATAAAGAGCAATAACATAATTCGGAGTATTTTCTTGAATTTTATACTCTTCCAACGGAATTAATCCATCAGCAATAACGGCATCTATCAGAGAATAGATGGTTCTTTTATGTGGTTTGCCAGAATACCGGCTAGGACTGGGGAAAGTTCCGGATGCATAATTACACGCGTAAGCATAGCAGTTATTATGCTCAATACGACCGGGGACATTCCAGAACATTTTACTGAATAACCCAGTTTGAATAGAATATGAAATATTAGTAATAGGATTAACGAAATTAATATCGAGATTTCCCTTACTTCCTACATCATGTAAAAATTTACGTCTTCCTACTATTATATGATTATCTTTATCTTCGATTAAGCCTTTAGAAAACCCCTCTGTATCTTTCTTAATAATTTCTGTTTCCTTAATATTATTTATCATCTTATTTAATTCATATTTCAGTAACTCATTTAAGTTCGAACTTTCAATCAATTCACAGGCAATATATTGACTTTCCCATAGATTTAACACATGCCCATCACATAGATAAAATGAATCAGGTATTCCATACTTAGCCGCTTCACCCACAGTTTCACCATCAAATTCAACAAGAACTCCAGAGAAACCTAGTTTATCTTTGTGATTTCCAACATTGATTCCTTTCATGAAACCTTGAAAAATATACAATAATCTTTTTGATTCTTCACTATGAGTATCATATCTCCATTGATAATTCTCTTCCCCTGAAAACATTAATATTGTAACGAAAATCATATATACCACCTATATTTTTCCGTCATAACCCGATAATTTATCTGTTTTTTCAGAATCACTACTCCTGTATAAATTTCTAATAACCATGAGTAGGCGATATTTTTTCTGGGCATCAAATTCATGAAGAACTAAACATCATTAAGCAACACGATACTTTTAAATTTAGTACAAATTCAAATATTTTTTTATAATTAATAATTTCATTAGTTAATTTTTTATTCCAAATGGATATTTGGACTTATCATGCGAATCCAAGCTCAATCAATTCAGAATTGCATAAAAAAATGGCTCACTATTGTGAGCCATTTTCATTAGTATAACTTATTTATAATTTTATATTTATGTTAATTAAACCAGTCTGGATTTCCCATTCGTTGTATCCGACCAAGCAGTCACGATTGTTGATTTCATCTGGCTATCAAGCGAGTCAATAAATCCACTGTCACCCATCTTAGGCGCAAACCCACTCATGGCCTGTACCAAAGAATCCACTGCATTAGCAGAAAGTGATGTATATTCACGCTCGCCCTGTATGTCTTTATCTCCCATTTGGGTGATGAGATCCGCACGGTTGCCATTGAAGTAATTGTTGAAGGTGACAGAACCCATTGCTTCAAACTGCCCCTGTGCGGAGGTATCTTTGATATCGCGGTGCGTCAACAGAACCAAATCATAACCACTGCGTTGGAACCACAGGTTTTGCCAATTGATATCGTTGAAAACAATCTTGTCGCCTTGCTTGATATCTTCAACCACATTATCAATCACATCACCGCTGACCACGAAGCTATTGACGCCCGAGCCACCCTTGAAGCGGTTTTGATATCCGCCCAGTACCAGCAAGTCATCACCGTCACCACCATTAAACTGACTGAACTTGGAAATTACATCCGCAATCAGATGGTCGTTACCTGTTCCACCGTTGATTACCGCGTGATATCCCATCAGTTTGATGGAGTTATTGCCCGAATTACCATCGATCCGGTTATAGTTGCCGAATACGGTGGCAAAGTCGTTACCTGCTCCCAAATCAGCCTGATTGTTGTTGCCAATGGTTACAACGTAATCCTGATCTTCTCCGGCATCAATGTGGTTAAAGTTGCCGGAAGCCACGATATAATCACGCCCCTTGCCGCCATCAATCATACCACCTTCACCAAAAGCAAAAACCTGATCATCGCCATCATCCATGCGGGCATAGTTAATGCGTCCGGCCAAGACCGCAACATCATTGCCTGCCCCACCAAACATCCTATTTTCGCGTCCCATCATCACGCCAACATCGTTGCCTTTACCCCCACCGAAGATATTTGAGGTTCCTACAGAATAGAAGACATCATCGCCACGGCCGCCCCAGAAGTTGTTGTTGTCTCCCAGATAGGCACCGAGATCTTTACCGTCACCACCCCAGTTGAAATTGTAGTTTCCGAGGGAGACGTTGATGTCACCATCACCTTGCAGATGACCGCTATTGCGCAGGAAATCGAACGTTTTATCCTGTATGTTCAGCAAATCAGCTGTCAGGTTCTCTTTCAGGTTAGTCACCAGAGATTTCATCTCCGTTTGCTTATTCTTACTGAATAGTGTTGCAAACAGATTTGGCAGGTTCAGAGAGTTAAATCCAAGAGCACGGTCTGCCTGTAATTCTTCGGTTGTCGATACAGGTTCATTTTTTTCATTGATGGAAACATGCTCTGATTGCTTTTCATCAGGTGCTTTTGCTTTCAGGCCGTGGCTTTCAACGAAAGATTCCAAGCCGTCCCTGCCCGTATTCACCTCTGCTATCAAGCCGTCGAGCAATTTGTTCGGATCGGTGAAAGCCTTCAGTTGATCCCCGCTGAATTCACCGATGATTTCCAGCATTTCACGCATAATGGCGATAGCCTCTTTACCCCCTATGGGCTGGCCTGAACGGGAAACAATGCCGCCCTCCGGGGTATAATCCACGCCGAAAATATCCGCCAGCGTCATATCAGCAGTGACACCCGCCAGGTTGTCCAGCAGTTTGTTTTTGATCTGACGTGGTATATCTGTCGGGCTAAAGGTAAATGTCGTTTTTGCCATGCCCGTGGAAGTGTATTCCTGCGTCATCAGACCGAACAGTGAACCTAAGTCGGTATCCAGAATCGACTGAATGTTGTCACCGAACATAAAGTTCCGGTTACCCGTCGTTACCTGAATATCAGCACCCTGCCCACCAACAGCAAAATTGAAGGCCCATTTTTCATTCGCCTTACGGAATTTATCCGCACGACTGATTTTACCCATGTCAGGGGTATTACCACTTCCTCCCAACCACTGGTTGTATTTCTTGTTTAGTGTGCTTTCAAGATCGCTCTTCAAGCCACGGCTGCTGCGTTCATTTTGCGAGTCGAGATCAGTCAGGGTTTTATAATCCACACTGCTGGTCAAATCGAGACCAGACAGATCACTGACATATTTCTTCGCGCTTTCCAATGTCCATTGCTGATTTTGGGCAGTCAGCCAATCCGGTGAATCATATGAACCGGCAATGTTCTGCAATACCCCGGAAATACGGGCAGCACCATCAAATGGATTCACCAACGGCGGTGTCGGAATAGATTTATCCAACATCACGATCAGATCGTTACTGCGTCCCAAGTTAAAGCTGATATTCCGGTTGCCTACAAACAATTGCGCGCCTTCCAATGCCTGATAACCCGCAATATTGACACTGTACTTGCTGTCACCGTCGCCGAAGTGAACCATTACGTTGTTGTCACCAAAGGCCAGAGACTTAAAGCCGCCTTTACCCTTTTTGATACCTATGTTGGAGGTTCCCCAGTTCACCACGGTAAATTCTCCATCACCAAGAACTACCTGAAGAAGGCCGGAATAGCTCAACTGACTGTCCGATTTTGATGAAGCCGCTGGGCTATTTTCATCGTTTCCATTGCGTTTCTTCGGTGCATGGAATGTCTCCACGTTATCCGCAATAGCACCCTGCGCTTTTGCATCAACTTCGGTGTGCCCCACGCGAGACAAGGTGATGTCATTCTCAGAGATACCACGGCGAACGCGTTCAGAGTGACTTTCGACTTCGCCCTTGTCATTCCATCCCAAGACGATTTTATTATCCGTGAGCTTGTGTACCCACTGATCCTGCGCATCTTTTGTATATTTGCGGCCAATGCTGTCTACTGCCACTTCACTGCTACGCGCCGATACAGTAGTACGGATACCTTGCTCACCTAATGCCGAGATAAAGCGACGGGCAAAACCATTGCGCTTGTCATCGCTAATCAAAGAGCAACCCACAAGGCTGATATGATCAGGCTTACCGGCCTGTTTGAAATCAGTACTGAACTGTTTCAGTTTCAGGGCCAGTTCATCCGCACTGTAGCCACTTATGCGTGTGTGGTTTTGTGTCGATTCCTCACGACCATGACCCACAATCTGCCAACGCAATTTACCGGACTGTAATTTATCAGGGTTGCCATACACCACACGATATTGACCATTTGCATCAAGCTGGACAATCACACTGGAATCAGGGTGCTTACCGGCCAGATTTGCAGCAGCTTTCGCCGCAACCGAATCATTTTCCGTCTGGATAATAATCTGACCGCTAAAGCGACTATCACCACTTTCAGGCTGTGGTTTGACCGTAATATTTTCCCAAGCGTCAACATCTTGGTTATTCACAACCCGGCTAACACCTTCTGGGGTATTGTCCTTAAGCGGGGCTTTCACTTCATCGGTTAGTGTCTTATTCTTACCCGATAACGCGGCTAACTCCTCCACAGGAGAGTAGTGTTGTTTTTTTGCTACCGTTTCAAGCTGCACTTCTTGTAATTTTTGCGCAAAATTAAATAATTCAGTTGGTGTCCAAACCCCAAATTTTGGCCTCCATGTATGCCCGATGACTTTATCGGCACCACCCGCTTTCAGAACACGGGCAACAATGCTTGAGCAGTTATCAGTCAGAAGCTGGTAACGAGCATCTGGATCTTGGCTGATTTTATGCCATTCCGCCTGCATTGCCGCCGCATCCAATCCAGCCAGATTGATACGGAAAACCTGTACCTGATCGGCTTCACGGGATTTGAAATTATAAATGTCATTTGATTCATGTTCTGAGAATGTACGGATAACTTTAGCAACGCGTTCTTCTATCTGTTCAGGAGAGGATTGTTGTTTCGCGGCTGTACGCAGTATTTCAGCAAGCTCTTCGCCTAATTCAAACACGTCAGCGCCGCCAGCCTCTATCCGTTGCACGAATGGTCGGGAAATATATTCCGGTATACCAGCAGATTGCAGTGAAGAAGTATCCCCAAGCATCGTTATGATCCTAACATCAGAGACATTCGCGAATTTTGCATCAACGCTTTTCTTGGCATCCTGGAATTCTTCAAACACTGTTGTCTTCGACTTGTATTTCTTCTTCTCCTTCTTCTTGTCTGTTTCATCATAAAATATGCCAAGTTCATCGCCACCTTCAGAAGCGTCATCCATTTCCAGTGAGATACTTGGGTTGGCTGGCAGGCTGAGGTCACGCCAACGAACCCTCACATCTGGATTATCCTTAGTGGACACATCAAAAATACGGCCAAGGTCGGTTGGTTTGTTACCTTTCGGCCACCAACTGATGTAATTTTGCTCGTTGAACTCACCCGCATCTTCTGCGTTGATCTGGATGCGCCCTTGCCCAATTTGCAGGGCAGCATGTCCCAATCGGCCATCATCGATCGGTTTCCAGACAAACAGTGTTGCACTGACCGGAGATAAATGTTGCTCAATCGCCTGATGTACTTTTCTCAAGCCTGAAACATCAATTCCCTTACCATCTTTCGCCAAATCACGGGTATTCAGGTTTGCGAAGACTGCATCAGTCACAGACTGACCATATTCGTTGGTCACGGCAGCTTTAATCTGCTCAACGGCTTTTTCTGCACTTTCCGCTTTTATGCCAGTTTGAATGTTGGATTTACCACGGGTAACAAAGTCCCCTTGCTCATCAATATAGAGATGTTTGGAATCTTTGAGGTTGGCGTTACCCAGGTTGTTGTAAAGCTCGCTGAAATTACCTTTACCTGCGCTTTTCCGTGTCGGTTCCGCCAATATCAGGGATTCTTCCACGCGCACATTGAGTTGTGATAACAAGTTTTTCAGCGCTGGAATACGTGCTGAGTCTGGATGACCCAACAGATAACCTTCAACTTGGTGACGTACGTGGATCAGTTTTTCTACTGCGTACAAGTCATAGTCTTTGCTGTTTTGCAGCGTATTTTCATAACTCTTGAGTGCATCCAGAACATTCCGGTAACTGTCACCCAGGATTTTACCCTTAATATAAGCCGCTTCTTGTAATTCAGCCGCAGATATCAGCTCAGCTTTCGGTTTATAGCTCCAGCTACCTTCTACTTTTTGCGCCACAATACGGGTACGCCCCTGATCGTGGGAAACAATGCGATCGTCCACCAGATGCAACGCTTCGGGTAGTTTGTCGTAATTGTCATAGTTGGCAAGGATAAAGCGTTCCATGGCTTTGATTTGAGCCGGTTCTTCGGAGTCTTCCACAATGATTTTTTTGAATGCTTTGCCGTTATTATTCAGCCACGGACAGACTTCAAAGCCTGAATAATCCTTTGATTTACGCACCAGCAAATTGCGCTCTTCACGCAGATCATAAAATGGCAATTCAGCCGCAGATATCGGCTCAGCTTTCGGTTTATAGCTCCAGCTACCCTCTACTTTTTTCGCCACAATATAGGCACGTCCCTGATCGTGGGCAACAATGTGATCGTCCACCAGATTCAATGCATCAGGTAGTTGATCGTAATTGTCATAGTTGGCAAGGATAAAGCGTTCAATGGGCTTGATTTGAGCCAATCCTTTGGGGCCTTCCACAATGATTTTTTTGAACGCATCGCCGTTATTACCCGGCCACGGACGGACTTCAAAAACTAAATCATCCTCTGATTTACGCACCAGCAAATTACGTTCTGTACGCAGGCTATAAAATGGCAATGCCTTATCCAGCAGGCGGTCAATCGCACTGGTTGTGATATTCAGATCAATCAATGTAGCCGGCTGATACTCACCAGGATTCAATTCCTCCAGTCTTTTCTGCTCGGCGAGACTGAATGAGTCAAAGCGCGCTTTAACAGAAACACCCGCGTCGGTCAGACGGCGGCCAATAGATTCCGGCGATACGCCCTGATATTCACTGGCTGGTTTATCCAGCAGGCGAATTTCTCCCACCAACCCTTCACGTTGCAATTGACGCAATACTGGCAGTTCAACATTCCAGAAGTAGTTGCCAAGACGAATACCACCTTCCGACATGACATACACATCATTACGTGCTCCAGTCGCATAGAGTGAACTCCAGAATCCAGTATTGCTATATGCGGAAGCCCTGACAACAGATAGCAAGTCATGTTTTTTAGCCGTATCGGACTGCATGCCCCAACTTATCAGTCTCCTGTTCAGTTCAAGGGCAAAAGTGTTACCTTTTATACTAGTATCGTAAACCACTTTCTTGCCGTCGGGATTTGATGAATCCAGAGCTTCACGGTAACCTTTGCGGTTTTTACCTGACCAGAACGACACAATACTTTTATCACCATACGCAGGTTCAAAACTATAACCGTAGCGCTCCAGCATTGAAATAAACTCAACACGCTTATTCCAGTCATAGTCAATCGTGGCATTGACGAACAATTCTGCCAACGAGGCAACCTGTTCTTTCGGTACACTGTTTTTATTTTTCGGATTGTTAATATATTCCTTAATATTATCAATCATCTCCTGCCTGACATCATTCGAAATGTCTGTATCAATGCGATCAAATCCCGGCACAGGGATATATTTATCGATTGCAATGCCGTTGTCTTTATTCCAGCTATGGCCTTTATCCAGCCAACGGTAGATATCTGCCACTTTCTGCGCTCTTGCTCTTACGCGGGAGGAAGAGTCCGTTTCTGACATATCGGTCGATTTTTGCTGAGCATGGATTTCGGCCAGTGCTTGCAGGCCACTGAGATCCAACCCTGAAATTTTCGGTGTGCTTCTGGCCCATTCTGTAGGTGCATCGTCTGTCTTATTGACAGGTTGGTTAACTGATGTTTCGGTATAAGCCGATGTCAGGATAGCTCCCACATCTTTAGCACCCGTACCTTTAGCGCGTATACCCGCGTTGATCTGTAAACGATTCAGAGCTGCTTTACCGCCGCTCAATTGATTTAGGCCTTCATCAATATATTGCAATTCCGTATTGAGTTCACTCTCTGCCTGAGCTCCCAATTCAATTTCGCCATTGATCTGGTTTTTTGATTTTTCCGCGTAGGTGGCCGAACCAGGCACGGTACCTGTTAATCCGCTACCTGAAGCCCCTGCCCGACTCGGCTTATAATTACTATCAAGTTTCGAACCCTGAGCATTCTTTTGCACCTGTACAACTTTATTGTCCGCCGCAGAAACTTCCTGCTGTCCGCGCAGTTCGGCTTTCTGGGCTGCTGTTTTACCGTCACGTTCTGCCTGTTCAGCCTGCTTCTTCCGGCTGAGGGCTTCCTGCTTTTTAACGTTAACGCGGGCTCGGGCTTCTGCAATATTCTTCTGAGCATTATGTTGATTCTGTTCGCCTTTAAGCTTACCTGCTTTTGATTTAGCGAGCGCATTCCGGATATCGCCCAAACGCTCTGAGGCTGTTTGCTGCGAGCGATCTAATTGTTGCTGTGCAGTCTTGTTGGCTTCATTCAATTGAATCTGGATATTTCCCAATAATCCATCTGCAAATTGGTCACGCCACTGTTTACCTGACTGATCTTCATCCGGTTTGTCATCATATGCCGCATAGCTATTCAATATTTCCAAACCTTTGGCTTTCGCCATCAGTTCATCTGTCATTGCCTGAGCTTCATCCTTGATCACATCACGTTGCGTCTGTCCGTTAGCGTTCAAAGCATCCAGATCGGTATTTTCCAGTTGTGCCTGTGTCTCAGAGATAGCCGTCAGTTGCTTATCTTTTTCTTGCTCCAGACGCTGGCGATCAGCTTCCGCCCGTGCTTTATCCTGCAACGCATTCTGTGCTGCTTTATCTTGTTGCACATGACCATCAATGCCACTGTCCGATAACTCAGGTTTTGCAACCACGTTATCCAGAATGTAACCAAAACCATCACTCTTGCCGGTACCTACAAACTCCAATCGGTTGCTGCCCGCCTGTGCCGTCAGAGTCAATGTGTGGGATTGCCATTTGGCTTCACCCGCGTAATTCGAGAACACGAGCTTCTTGTTCCATAGCACCCGCATACCATTATCATTGGAACTCTTGGTACGCCTTGCAAAGTCAAAGCTAAGCTTGATAGATTCGCCCGCAGTGAGATCATGGATATCCTGATAAATACTGGTATTATTCTGAACATCAAGCTCACTGACACGCTCACCATGCCCTTCAACACTGAGACCGTATGACTTAGCTGAATGGCTGGCTTCAATGCCGTTGGTGTGCTGCCATCCCTTGTCCCCTTGTTCAAAATCACCATTGATGATCAAGTTACGTGACTGATTTGGATTCAGGCGTTTTTCATTGCCGAGTGCATTCTCGATACTACCAATATCTGGGGCATCAACACCCGTCACAGAACCTTTCAGACTGCCCTTCAAATCAGAAGTGATTTCATCGATTTCTGTCAGTTTAAAACCATTCAGGGAAGAGATTTCTGGCAGGTTAATGGCACCACGTCCCATATGGGTTCCTGATGTGTTGGCTTCATCGCCATTCACCAGATAATTGATAGCCTGACTGCCTGCAACCCCCAGTAATGTCTGCTTTATGTTGTCAAATAGCGCACTCAGTTTAGCGCTCTGAGTATTGCTTTCCGCTACAGCAAGGCTATAGAAATCACCGTCACCCACCTTAATTACCGCGTTGTTGCGGGCATAAGAGGCGTGGACGTTTAAGCCGTCACCCACATGGATATTGGCATTGCCCTTGCCTTTCATGACAGAAACATTCAGGCCGTCACCCACGTGGGTATTGGTGTTGAATTTGCCCCAAGCCACGTTGACTGAAACACCATCACCCACTTTGGTATTGATATTCAGATCGCCATGAACAGCAACCACACTCAGGCCATTACCCACAGTTGTCGTGATGTTGCCTTTACCTTTAGCCACGGTGATCTGCATACCGTCGCCCACTTTGGTGACGATATTGCCCTTGCTCCACAATGCGTTAAAGCTGTCCCCGTTACCTATTTGGGTCACAATATTGGCTTCACCTTTGGCGAGAACCACATTGCGGCCATTACCCACTTTGGTGATCACGTTGGCCTCGCCCCAAGCGCCGGTGTAATCATCGCCATCGCCCACATGGGTCACGATATTGGCTTGCCCCTGCACAACGGTAATTTCCTGCCCATCACCAATTTTGGTAATGATATTGGCTTCGCCTTTGGCAAAGTTATAGCGATCGCCATTACCGACATGCGTCATGATGTTGGCTTTGCCCCAAGCCGCATTAACCCCCAATCCATCACCGACTTTGGTGATAATGTTGGCTTCGCCTTTTGCAAACCCGATTGTTGTGCCTACACCGATATGCGTCATGATGTTGCCGATTCTGGAAATCAGCAGGCCAACCATGGTTCCATTACCCACTTTGGTCAGAATGTTACCTTTGCCGGACAGTAAAGCTGCCGTTGTGCCATTACCCACATGGGTGACTACGTTGGCTTCAGATGCCGCCACAACGCCCAGAAGACCATTACCGACTTTGGTCACGATATTGGCTTTACCTAATGCCAACACTCCCGTCAGACCACCGCCCACATGAGTCATGATGTTGGCTTCACCTAACATGGCAGACAACGTTGTGCCATTGCCGACTTTGGTCATGAAGTTGGCATTGCCAACAAACAAGCCAATACTGGTTCCTTTACCAACATGAGTATAAATGTTGGCTTCCCCAATCATCAGCGCCGCTGTCAGATCGTTCCCGACTTTAGTCAGCACGTTTAAATTACCGAGCATGGCAGCAAAGGTGGAACCATGACCAATCTGGGTAAAGATATTGCCTTCGCCAATCATGGCTGACAACGCGTCGCCATTACCGACTTTAGTTGCAATATTGCCTTTGGCGATCATCAGGGCAACGCTGGTACCATCACCGATATGTGTGTACACGTTACCAACTGCCAGCATCAATGCCAGCGCATCACCATTACCGATTTTGGTGAAAATATTCCCTACACCACCCATCAGCGCCCAAGCATTTCCATCGCCCACATGGGTGAAAATATTACCAACTCCCACCATTGCAGCGATGGTTGTGCCATCACCCATTTTGGTAAAAATATTGCCGGCAGCGCCCATGACGCCCAATGTTTGCCCATCGCCCACGTGGGTCAGAACATTGCCAAGCCCAAGCATAATGCCTGTGGTATCACCGTGACCAATCTTGGACAGGATATTTGCGCCACCCAGCATAATGCCGGTTGTTGTGCCATTGCCAACATGTGTCAGTACGTTGGCACCACCGCCCATAATCGCTTGTACATTGCCCCGGCCTTTTTTAGTCAGAACATTGGCACCGCCCAGTGCAATGGCTTTCGTATCGGAAGTCTTATGATCGTTGTTGATATGGGTGATCACATTGGCGCCGCCCAACAGGGCTGATTCCAGATTGCCTTCCCCCACCTTGGTCAGCACGTTTGTGCCACCCACAAGAATTGAGGAGACATTGCCATTTCCCTTTTGGGTCAGAACATTGGCACCACCAACACCGAACCAGAATGCGTCACCATTACCAATTTGGGTATGGGTATTGAATCCCCCCCCCATTGCGATACGGCTGTTGCCATTGCCTTTGTGAATGGAGATATTGCCCATCGCCAACAGGTGAGCAAGGTAGCGGCCATCTCCCTCGCGAACCAGCACGTTTGCTGCACCACCCGCGTTGACGTCCATATCACCATACCGCGCCTGATGAAAAATGACGTTGGCAATACCTACACCATTAAAATTCAGGTTTCCTTCTGTACCTTTTTTGATGATGACGTTTGCACCACCAGCGCCGTTGAATTTTGTATTGCCAAACGCAGAACTATGTTCAATGATGTTGGCAATACCCGCACCATTAAAGTACACATTGCCGCGTGTTACGTTGGATTGAATAACGTTGCTGCCACCCGCCCCGTTAAAATGAACATCACCGGAACTTTCTTTATTGCCACCTTCCGCAGACCCAAATAAATCTGATTCTCTGTTTTCGTGCAGCTTGGCAACACGCGCAGAAGCAGAAAGAACCACATTGGTACTGTAATGAAGGTCACTCAGCGAATAGCTGCCGGTTCCCATAACGTGGTAGCCATTGCTGTCAGAAATAACTTCATTCGCCAGATTAGCCGTGTGATCCCCCTCCTTATACCAAGGACGTGCAAGGTATTGCAGCACGCCGGTCTTGGGATCGTTTCTCAGCTCAACCACAACGACTTTTGTATGTATGCCCAGTTTCTTAGCGTACACATAAGTATTCGGCCTACTATTGGATTTCACCGCTTGTACATCGACGGTTGTCCCATCCCTGTATATCGCATAGCCGCCCATTTTGGCATCTGACAACGTGATATCCGATGCTTTAACCAGGACACCATCGCCATAAGTTACCCAAGCATTCTCTGTTAGTTTTTTCTCAACAGCATGTTTCGTAACAGCTTGTTGACGTTCAACATTCAGATTTGACAGGGTAGGGACATCGTTATCTAAATCCAAAAAACCACCTTGACGAGAAATATCCTGGTTTTTTAGGTCATTAAGGTGGTTACCCTGTTTAACCCAAGAGGTGGTGTCATATTTTAATCGGCCTGTTTCCGGATCATTGCGAAGCTGGATTTTTTTGATTTCGGTATAATACTTAGTCGCAAATGCAAACAGGTAGGTGTTCGGCTCCCGTGCCGATTTAATACCGCTTACATGATGGTCGCGTTTAGCCAATGTATCTTTCAGGGTCGCGTCTCTCAGTATGATCTCTTCAGCTTTGGCGTATTCTAACCCTTTCCCACTGAAGTCATTGCCGGCTCCCTTGCGGATAATTTTGTTATAGCCACCGGCTCCCGTGAAATGGATATCGCCATGTGTAACATCAGAGTACAGGCTGTTAGAAAATCCCCCACCTTCAAACCGAATATCACCCTGTACGCCTTTGCGCACAATGTTGTTGTGTCCGGATACCCCTGTATAATGGATGTTACCGTTATCACCTGTGTGATTGATCTCCAACTCACCGGCAGCACCGGTAAATTCTACGGAGCCATTATGCGTTTTATTAACGAAGAGATACCCTGCGCCCCCCACAATCGTGTCATTTCCCCACGTTGTATTGACTGTTGCGCTAAGGCTGGCGATAACAATGTGATCATCCCCGCCATAAGCGTTAATAACTCCGCCCATGTAGAGATTGATAGCAGTTATGTCGTTTCCATCGTTATCATCTTCATATTTACCCGTAAAGAAGTATTCCGCACTACGGTTAGATGATTTCCCCATAAATAATCCTGGTGTTAGATAAAAAAATTAAACTGAGAACCACTGTACTTTGCGGATACAGCGGTCATTTTGAATATCCAGAATTCCCCTGACTGTGCAGGCTTTTTGTCCTTTCCATGCAGCAAAAACACGCCGACGAAGATCGCAGGCAATGCCACGCGCATGTCCGAAAGGGGCAATCATTTCTGGAAAAAAGATATGTTGGCCGGAACGCCAGTCTTCTAGTGATATTTCTCGCTCTCCGGCAAGAATTACGTCCCGACTACGGTCAGATAAAAAAGCCCAATTACAAAAAGCAACTGGGCGTTGATGTTCATCTTCGTAATAGCAAAACTGATTAAACTGTAACGAGGGTAAGATACGTTGTTGCCACTCGGCTACTAAATAGCGTCGATGCAGAGGGGAGTGTTGACAAAGCAACATCACCCCGCCAATTATTGCCTGCATTTCAGTTGTACTCAGTGTTGCTGATTGATGTGTGATCATCATAAGTTAGCAACTACCTGATAAGCGTTCTACTGATATTATTTTGATGTTTCAGAATTGCGGGTTACGCGTTTTTTAGGCTCAATGGTTTCTGCAACAGCAGGTTCTACCGCGACAGGCACCTCTCCTTCATTTATCTCAGAATTTAGTTCAGGCACAGGTAAAAAACCAGCGGCGATCAGCTTATTGATTTCAGCTTCCATTCTCGGATCTTCAAGCATATTTTTCACCATGGAAACCATATACATAAAACCGGACGCAGGCATGTGAATAACTTGTTTCAGTTGTAATTCCTGATCGCTTTCTGCCAGTGTACCATTGGCCATTCTATTAGGTTCTTGCCCAACAAAATAAAGAGAGAAAACCCCTTTATTGTAATTAACACTTGAAATAGTTTGTACGAATTTCTCAGACATATTATTATCCAATTAAATAAACATTAATATAATGTTAAAATTTAATATAATGTTAAAATTGCATTAAATTAAATTGATTAAATCATAAATGAACCCCATATTTATTATGGTTTCATTTATGATTTAACTTTATTGTTACAACTTCCTAAGCAGAATAAGCTAAATCAAAAAGCAAAATGGTAAGTAAAATATGCGCTGATAAATAAAATGATTTGCAGACTACTTTGACCGAAAATATATCCATTCACCTGATAAAATCAAGACATAAAGTGCAAAATGTCTGTTTAACCACTGCATTTTGTCCTAATAACCAACACCCATAGACTCCTTGATAGCAGATAATGTACTTTGCAGGATTTATTTAACTTATTTTATAAAAAAATGCCATAATATTTTCAGGTTATCTCCTTAACCGGAGATTCGATTGTTATTAAAAATAGATTTCCTTTAATGAATAAAACAGAAAGAAAAACAATATCATTAATTAAATTAATAATAATGATATCTAATAGAAACCATACTGACACACACAATAAAATCTTAAGTGATAATGATGATTATATTTCTGCCTTAAACAAAATACAAAAAGAATATCATATTAAAATTAAAAATAAATATTCTATAAATAAGAAGTTAGAAGCTATTTCACTACCTGCTATTTTATTCGGCAGTGATGGTCAGCCTTTCATTCTGGCAAAATATGATGAACAACGGGTATTGATTCAAAAACCTTACCAGGAAAAACCAGAGCTATTAGATAAAGCAGAATTTATCAATTTGTGGAGTGGCAGATGGATGAAAATAAAACAAAAAAGTAGCCAATTTAATATTCGTTGGTTTATTCCTGAATTTGTCAGACAAAAGAAAAACCTCACAGAGATACTCCTGTTTTCTTTCGTTCTCCAGATTCTGGCACTTATTTCTCCTCTGGTGGTGCAAGTGGTCATGGACAAGGTTCTCGTCCATCAGGCATTTTCTACACTGGATGTACTGATCTTTGGGCTGGTGGCTGCCGGGTTGATTGAAGTGATCCTTCAGGGGCTGCGCGAATACCAGTATGCCCACACCGCCAACCGGATTGATATAAAACTGGGACTGAAACTGGTTCAGCACCTGTTCGGCCTGCCATTACTGTTTTTCAAAACCCGTCAAGTAGGAGCAATTGTTACGCGGGTACGGGAACTGGAAACCGTTCGGGAGTTTTTAACCGGCTCCATGTTCACACTGTGTATCGATGTTTTGTTCATGTTTGTCTTTATCTATGTCATGAGCCTGCTGTCCGGTATGCTGACCCTGCTTTTCCTGCTGACCATACCTGCTTATGCTCTGCTTGCGTGGTGGGTTACCCCAAAAATCGAAAAGGCGGTGGAAAAACAGTTCACTCATTCAGCAATTAATACCTCTTTCCTGACCGAAACCGTCGCGGGTGCCGAGACGTTGAAAAGCCTTGCCGCTGAACCTCGCTTTATTCGTCGCTGGGATAGCCAGACTGAAAAGATGGTCAGCACCAGCTATGATGTACAGCAATGGGATAATCGCTCCGGTCATATTGTGATGATGTTACAAAAAGTCACCAGCGCCGTGATTATCTGGCTTGGCGCTTCAGAAGTTCTTTCCCTGCATATGACCATCGGTCAGCTGATTGCTTTCAATATGATGGTAAGCCATACCCAACAACCATTGTCCAAACTGGTGCAGCTCTGGGGGCAATTTATCCGTTCTCGCATCGCTATTGATAAGCTGGGGGATATGCTGAACCTGCCGACAGAACATCAGGCAGGAAATGAACAAGTTAAATTACAGGGAGCCATTTCACTCTCTGATATTGTCTTCCGCTATCAACCCGATTTACCCCCCACTATTCACCATTTCACGCTGAATATCCGGGCGGGTGAAACCGTGGGTATCGTGGGAACCTCCGGCTCGGGTAAAAGTACTCTTGCACGTTTGCTGCTGCGGCTTTATGCCCCGGAAAGTGGGAGCGTCATGTTGGATGGCATTCCTTTACAGAATCTCAATATTGAATCTATCCGGCAGCAGATCGGTATCGTGCTGCAAGAAAACTTTCTGTTCAATAAAACAGTCTATGAGAATTTATCACAATCATGTCCTGATGCCCCGTTGTCCGCAGTGATTGAGGCTGCAAAGCTCGCGGGTGCACACGATTTTATTCTCAAGCTGCCAATGGGCTATGACACGGTGATTGCTGAAGGTGGTCAGTCCTTATCAGGCGGTCAGCGGCAACGTCTGGCCATTGCCAGGACGCTGCTCTCAGATCCAAAAATCCTGATCCTTGATGAAGCCACCAGCGCGCTGGATGACGAATCACAGGCCGTTATTCAATCCAATATGGCAGATATTTCCCAGGGCCGGACAGTTATCACCATTGCACACCGACTCTCCACGGTACGTCAATGTGACCGGATTATTGTATTGCACCAAGGCCAAATCACTGAACAAGGCAGCCATGAACAACTTCTGCAACAGGGCAAGCACTACCGGAAACTTTGGCAATTACAACAAGAATTAAAGCAAGAGGAGCCTTCCCATGCTTAAAGCGATTTTTACGCTTAAGGCGGTTTTCACACTTAAGGCTATTTCCACACTTAAGGCCATTTCCATGTCTAAGGTTATGTTACGCAAAGGAATGGAAAGGTTACGTGCGCCTTCCCCCGATTATGATTTTTTGCCGACGCATTTGGCGTTATCACAACGTCCGCCTTCCCCGTTCGCCCGTTATACAGCGATAACCCTGAGTATTGGAGTTATGGGCGCCCTGCTCTGGGCCTGTCTGGGGAAATTAGACGTACAGGCCACCGCAACCGGACAACTGATTGCCTCTGGCCGTTCCCAAATCATTCAGGCTTATGAACAGAGTCGCATTATTGCCATTCATGTGGGAAATGGGCAGCACATTGAGAAAGGTGCGCCGTTGATTACACTCCACACACTGGGGGTTAATCAGGATATTGCCCGTCTGATCGAACAACGTGATTATCTGACAGAAGAAGAGATTCGCTATCAGGCCCTGCTCGGAAAACATGATCCCAAATCCCTGCCACTTTTCCAGCAACAACCTGAGGGCAGACAGGCAAAGATCCTAAAGCATTATCAACACGAAAAACAGGAATTCGATTCAAGCATCACCAATATCTACGCAGAAATGGAGATCAATGTCACTTCTCAGAAAGCGCGGGATAGCGATATTCGGTCATTGAACAATCTGCGCGAAAACATCAGCCAGCGTTTACAGGCGCGAAAAACCTTGAGCCAAAAGCAGGTCATCAGCAAGGTGGAATATCTGGAACAAGAGAAGGAATTTCTGGAAACAGAAAGGCTGATCGCCCAGCAAAAATCGGATCTGAGTGTTCTAATCACTCAATACAAAAGTCTGGAAGAACGTTTAAAAAGAGTAAAAGTACAAAAAGAGCGGGAATGGTTTGAAAAACGAAAACAGGCCGAAATGCAATTGGCTGTACTGAAACAGGAAATGTCCAAAGTACAGGAGCGGGAAGAACTGGAGATTGTACGTTCTCCTGTAACCGGCACAGTCCAGCAATTGAGTGTCCATACTCTCGGTGCAGTTCTACAGCCTGCCCAGAATTTGATGGTGATTGTGCCGGATGATCATGTCCAGCTTGCTGAAGTCCAGATCCTGAACAAAGATGTTGGTTTTGTCCGCCCCGGGCAACCTGTTACGGTCAAAGTCGATGCTTTCCCTTATACCCGCTATGGCACAATTGAAGGGGAGTTATTGAGCATTTCACGGGATTCCACCACGCATGAGCAATTGGGACTGGTTTTCCCTGCCCAAATCAGCCTCAGGCAGAACAATATTATGGTGGATGGAAAACCAGTCGAAATCACGGCAGGTATGTCCATCATTGCGGAAATCAAAACGGATCAGCGGCGAGTTATTGATTATCTGCTCAGCCCGATTCAGGAATATCAATCTGAAGCATTGAGGGAGAAATAATCATGACTGACAATTTTTCCTTTACCAGTGGCGCGGATTCCACTCTGCAAAATCATGCTTTGGAGTGCATTGCCTATTTGGGGAAACAATTTCACAAAGTGGCTTCTGTCGAACAAATACACCATGTGTTGGGGCTGGATTCCCTGATGCTGACAGATCCGCAACTACGTGAAGCCGCTGATTCGCTCGGACTACACAGCAAATTTGATCGCCTGACTCCCGCAACTGCTGCCACAATACCTTTACCTGCATTAATTGAGTTGGAACAGCGCTGGTGGATATTATCAGAAATCCATTCTGACGGATTTACTGTGTTTGATCCCACTACCGGAAAACAAGAAATACATCACTTACCCAAAAAGCATAAAGCGCTAAGTGAACCCAAAGAACTGAGCGAATATAAAATACTGCTGGTGGCAGATAAGTCCCTGACCAAGCAACAGGTCAAATTCGGCATGAGCTGGTTTTATCCTTCCATTTTCAGGCAAAAAAACCAATTGCGGGATATTTTCCTGTTTGCCATTGTGTTGCAGCTTTTCGCACTGGCATCACCTTTGCTGTTTGAAAACGTTATTGATAAGGTACTGGTCGGGCGGAGTATCTCTAGTCTGCATGTCCTCGGCATGGCGATGTTGTCACTGGCATTGGCTGAACCCTTATACAGCTTCCTTCGCAACACCGTGTTTGGGCATATGGCCAGCCAAGTCAATTCGGAGCTTTCCGGCAGGCTTTACCGCCATTTAGTGGGATTACCTCTGCCCTATTTCAAGCAACGTCAGACAGGGCAAATTATCTCCCGCGTCCGGGAAATGACACAGATCCGTCAGTTCTTGACTGGCTCTACGCTTATGCTGCTGCTTGATCTGATTTTCATCATTCTGTTTCTGGGAGTCATGTTTCATTACTCCTCCCTGCTGACATGGATCGTGATAAGTTCTCTGGCGCTCTATTTCCTGCTCTGGATCACCATCGGGCCAATCATTCGGCGAAAGGTAGAAAAAGAGTATGAATCTGATGCCAATGCCGTTAGTTTCCTGACCGAAGCCATTACAGGCATCGAAACCATCAAAACTACCGCAACGGAAAAACGCTTTTTGTACCAATGGAAAAAAGTGTTGAGTCAACAGTTGATCCAACGTTTTTCCGCCCAGAAAAGCGGACTGGTAGCAGGACAAGGAATCAGTCTGATCCAGAAAGTTGCTGCGGCACTGCTTTTGTGGTGGGGTGTAAGAGGTGTGCTTGATGGTGATTTGTCTCCGGGTGAATTGATTGCTTTCAATATGCTGGCGGGGCACGTTACCCAGCCGATCCTGCGGTTAGCTCAGGTCTGGCAAGATTTTCAGCATACGCTGATCTCCCTGCGACGGGTCGGCGATATTCTTGATGAACCTATGGAACACAGTAAGCAAGGGCTGGCATCGGCACCCGAACTGGCAGGCCAGATTGAATTCAGAAATATTCGCTTCCGCTATCATACTGATACACCTGAAGTTCTGGCGAACCTGTCACTGGCAATTGAGGCCGGAGGATTTATCGGCATTACAGGGCCGTCAGGTTCAGGCAAAAGTACTCTGACCCGATTATTACAGCGCCTATATGTGCCACAACATGGTCAGGTTTTGGTGGATGGAATGGATTTGGCGATTGCTGATCCTGTATCGCTGCGACGCAACATGAGTGTTGTCTTACAGGAAAGCATTCTATTTTCCGGCAGCATCGCGGACAATATTCGCTTATGCAAACCCAATGCCAGTGATGAAGAAGTCTATCATGCAGCTGCCTTAGCAGGGGCGACTGATTTCATCAGTACATTTCCCCATAAGTTCGCCCACCCTGTTGGTGAAAAAGGGAATAACCTTTCTGGCGGGCAACGCCAACGTATCGCACTGGCAAGGGCATTGCTGAGTAACCCAAAGATCCTGATCCTTGATGAAGCCACTTCTGCACTGGATTATGAATCTGAAGCCGCCATCATGAGCAATATGGATGAAATATGCCGAAACCGAACAGTGATCAGTATTGCCCATCGGCTGAATACCATTCGCCATGCCAATAAAATTTTCGTTTTGGATCAGGGAAAAATTGTTGAATCAGATTCACACGATGCCCTTGTGCAGCAAGACGGTTTATACGCTCAACTTTGGCATCAGCAGACTAAGTGATTATCAAGACGGAAAATTCATTGGAGACATAAGGCTTATTTCCCCTTAGAATTAATTTCATTATGAAATTAATATAACAAAATGTTCTTAAGGAAGAGAATATCAATATGAAACAAGTCACTATCACTGCATTGGTTTTTTCTCACACATCTGTTACATCGGTTGCCATGCCGATTGAAATACTGACCATTGCCGCCAACACCATTGGCGGCGCTATTCCCCATGTCAACATTATTTCCCCTGCAAGCCCACAAATAAATGACACCAATGGTCTATTTATGGTGGCTGATTATACTTCCTTCCGTAATGATACCGACAGTTCTCCCCACCGTATTCTTTACCCCCCCCTTCCCAATTCTCTCCACTTAAAGGATCTGAAACCCGATATCATTCTGATCGGTTCATTGGGTTTTCCTGAATGGGAACCACGGCATTGTTCAAAGGAAATCATGGAATGGCTCAGGACTATGGATGAAAAACACATTCCCATCGTTTCAATATGTTCAGGCACTTTCATGCTGGCAAAAGCAGGATTATTGCAGGCAAGTGCAACCATTCACCCTCATTTTGCCTCTGAATTCAAAACGTTATTTCCTCATATTCCGCTTTATAGTGATAAAAAGGTCATTCGTGACAATCACCGTTTTTGTATCTCGAACGCTTACGGCGGTGGCAGTTGTATGTTGAATATTGTGGAGTTAATTTATGGACAATATGCCAGAGATCAATGTGCAAAATTTCTGTTAGGTGAAAATGACAGCGAATTATCGTCAGATTCCGTCAATTTTACGCCATATCGCCAACATGACGATGTATTGATCCACAAACTGCAAGACTGGATGCATGCTTTTCCTTCTGAAATTTTATCCGTCACTGATTTAGCCAATAAGATCCATCTTTGTGAGCGGCAAATGAAACGCCGCTTCAAAATCGCCACAGGAAAAACACCAATCCAGTATATCCAGCAGATCCGTTTGTCACAGGCAAAACGCTGGCTGGAAAAATCCCAAAAAACCATTGAAGAGATCAGCCATGAAGTGGGTTATGAAGATACCCGTTATTTCAGGGAATTATTTAAACGTTACAATGGGCTGACACCAAAAGAGTATCGCCAGAAATATCACCATTAAGTTTTTTTCTGCCAACTAATTTTGCACTTTGCAAATAATTATCAACACTAATAAATGATTTGATTTTCTTACCCGCATGATACAAAGAATGCTTACATCATAAATGTTGATTCTAACAATCTCCCCCATCAACCAGTAGCGACACGCGTCCAGCTAAGGTATTATTGCCCGCTATATTATTGGTACACGCCCTTTATCAATTGAATTTATGGCAAAAGAACAAACTGATCGCACCACACTGGATTTGTTCGCAGATGAACGCAGGCCAGGGCGACCTAAAACAAATCCGCTGTCCAGAGATGAGCAGCTTAGGATCAATAAACGTAATCAGTTGCGACGGGATAAAGTCAAAGGACTGCGTCGAGTAGAACTCAAGCTCAACGAAGATGCTGTCTATGCACTGAATCATCTGGCAAAGCAGCGCAATATTAGTCGCAGTGAGCTGATTGAACAGATGCTGTTAGCTCAACTGGCAGAAAAAAATCACCTTGCCGATTAACTGATTTTACTCAACAGCAATGAAACGCTATCACCACACAAATCTGACAGATTTGTCATGGATGTTTGGTCAAAATAACGCTTTTCATTTTATTAAAACTAACATTTTTCCTGCTGATTTCAGCGCAATGTGCATAGGCTTAATGCACATATAAAACAAGAGGTTAACCCATTTTATGGCAATAATAGGTATATTCTTCGGCAGCGATACAGGCAACACAGAGAACATCGCCAAGATGATCCAAGAAAAATTGGGCGGTGCTGATGTTGCTGAAGTCCGCGATATTGCCAAAAGCAGCAAAGAAGACATTGAATCCTTTGATATTCTGCTGCTTGGCATCCCAACTTGGTATTATGGTGAAGCTCAATGTGATTGGGATGATTTTTTCCCGACATTGGAAGAGATCAACTTTGAAGGAAAACTTGTTGCTCTGTTCGGCTGTGGTGATCAGGAAGATTATGCAGAGTATTTCTGTGATGCTATGGGCACCATTCGCGATATTATTGAGCCTAATGGCGCCATTATCGTAGGCCACTGGCCGACCGAAGGATATCACTTTGAAGCCTCTAAAGGCATGGCCGATGACAATCACTTTATCGGTCTGGCCATTGATGAAGATCGTCAGCCAGAATTGACTGATGAACGAGTTGAAGCTTGGGTGCAGAAAATCAAGACCGAAATGAGTCTATCAGAGATTTTGGGGGCATAAGTTTCCCTTTCCCGCAGGATTATTCTTGCATAATGTGTCATGATATCAGGTCTGGCATGGTTTTCATTTTGAATATCCATGCCTATAATCAGCAACGTGAAACAGAATTATGATTCCCTCACGATACACCCAAGTATCATAATTTCACTTAACTCAAGTTACAGGACTGAATCCGCATGACCGACAACAATAAAGCATTGAAAAATGCTGGACTTAAAGTAACACTTCCACGACTAAAAATTCTGGAAGTGCTACAGGACCCAGAATGCCATCATGTCAGTGCGGAGGATCTCTACAAAAAACTGATTGATATCGGTGAAGAGATTGGCCTCGCCACTGTCTATCGCGTGTTGAACCAGTTCGATGATGCCGGCATTGTCACTCGCCACAATTTTGAAGGTGGTAAATCGGTTTTTGAACTCACTCAGCAACATCACCATGACCATCTGATTTGCCTTGATTGCGGTAAAGTCATTGAATTTAATGACGAGTTTATCGAAGAACGTCAGAAAATCATCGCTGACCGTTATAAAATTAAGCTTTCAAACCATAGCCTTTATTTATACGGTCACTGTGCTGCTGGTGATTGTCGCAAAGATAGCGCTCTGCATGATGAAAATTCATAAAAAGTAAATGTAATAGAGAAGTAATGATGTAATTTGCTTTTGGTATTTCATTTAGTTTGAATAGCAATTGCCGATTAGCTAAGCTAATCGGCAGTTCGCTTTATGCGTTAAAATTTTACTTCTTCTATCCGGCTAAAACGTTTCCCATCGGTACTGACTGAGCGAATTTTCACATTATCAGTGACATAAGGGCGCTGCCTGTCATCGTAAACCTGCCATGTTTTGCCATCATCCAATGAATATTGGATAACAACACCCGGAAATGCAATATTGGCTTCGAAGACTCCCCCAACAATTCTGCCACCCGGCACAGGCAAACGGTACGAAACATTGGCCTTATCCAATTTAGCCAGTTCATTCTGCCCTATCAGATTGGCAAAACGTACCCAGTCATGATGAAACTCAGCCATATCGACATAACGCGTTATTCTGCCTTTAAATTCTCTTCCCTGCTGATAATCCAACTCCCAACCCGCTCGATGCCATGCCCGTTCCGCCAACGGCAGTAAACGCGGATAAATCATATATTCCATCTGTTCATCCGTTCGTACTGTTTCACTCCACAATTGCCCTGACATTCCATAAGCACCCTGCCAGCGTTTATTGCTGTGGGCATTGAAGTTATTGCCGTCGCGATCTACCGATGTTTCTGCATTTTGTGGCAGGTTATTCGGAGCAAAGCTGAAAATTTTCTCCTCATCATTAAACCGAGTTGCCCAATAGTAACCACGCTCTTTCGGATTAACTTCATATGGCATATCGACATAGACATAATCAGGATTGGAAACAACGACCCGATAACCTTTATTTGCCCAGTCATTCACCGAATCATAGCCCCCCCAGTAGAGGGTATCCCAGAAGTTTACCGCAACATGTTTAGTGGCGAAGTCTTTGGCTGATTTGGCGTGCTTCAAGCCGTCCTGCCATGCCTGCATTGTGTCAATACCGTGAGTATTGACGATCTTACTGACTTCAATGGCAAAGTAGCTGGCGAGTTCATCAACATCTTTAATCACACCCTTCGCTATCATCTTCTGGCAAGCCTTGGATTTAGCCCACGGTTTGTCTTCGATTTTTTTGTTAATAATCCCTTTTCCCGGCACAATTGGACCGTCTTTATCCTGATACCCTGCGCCCAAACGAATATTTTTTGCTTCATCCCCACCAAAGTGCCATGTATTTAACGGCAATCCGGCTTCTTTATGCATGGCAACAATTTCGCTTATTACCTTATCGATAAATTTCTTGGAGGAATCCATGCACGGATTAAGGTAACTCCGGCGATCGTAAAACTGTACGGATGTGGTGTTTGAGGTATCGGTCGGATCAAGCAAACGATATTCACTGGCTTCTTGTTCTTTACCCTGTGCCATTAACCTCTTATAACGCGCTTCCATTGATACAACAGCGGCACGGGCATGAGCCGGAATATCAATTTCCGGGATCACTTCTATCTGGCGAGCTTTAGCGTAGTTCAGAATATCAATGTAATCCTGACGACTGAAATAACCACTGCCCATGTTATTGTTATTCGGCCCAGATCCCAATTGTGGCAATACGCATTTAGTCTCGCTTAAATCATGGCAGCGCTGGCTACCAACTTCTGTCAGTTCCGGTAAACCGGGAATTTCCAGACGCCAACCTTCATCATCACTCAAGTGGAAATGGAATTTGTTCAACTTGTAGTTAGCCATTTGATCGAGCAGACGCAAAACGGCTTTTTTGCTGTGAAAATTGCGCCCTACATCAAGGAACACTCCACGGTATTCAAATCTCGGCGCATCTTTTGCCCTCAATGTGGCTATTTTAGGTGTGCCGTTGGCGGGCAATAAGGAAAACAGGGATTGCAGACCATAAAAGACACCAGATTGATCAAATGCAACTATCTGTGCTCCTTTGGTTGTGATGTCCAACGAATAAGCGCCCTTTATTCGCCAGTTACCGGTGAATTTGTTTGCATTAATTTGAGTCGCAATATGATAGCCGTTATCCGCTAATGGAATATTATGGGATTTGAAACGTTCTCTGATCACCTGAATAGATTTATCACCCACCCCGCCCAATTCTAATTTCACACCCCGGGATAAATCGACATCCTGAGAATGAATGGAAAGTTCTCTCGGTGTGGGAATAATCTGTCCACGCAGTTTACCCTCGCTCGCTTTTACCACCGATTGGTTTTTCGCAAAACGATTTTCAGGTGTCATCAGAGTATTATGATCTTCCGTGATACGTTTCCACAACTCACCTTCCAGATCAGATAAATATTGACTGATGTCTTCTGTATCAGTATTCGCCAGTATCTTAGGGACGGCATCGCCGGAAGTCGCATACCAGCGAGGCATAAAATCTGTACTGTAAATTTGCCAATACTCTCCGATTATTGGCAGGACAATCTTTTCATTCGCGTTGATGCCATTGAATTTCTCTGACGGCTCCAATTTATGTAAATCCCCCGTAATATGGGTGATTTTGTATTGGTCATTATCGAGTTTCAGGATCTGGCGAATGCTGTGAAAATAGATCGCCCAATCAGCAGAATGGATCGCTTGATTACCATTAATCAAGGTGATATTAACCCGATTACAAGCAGCCGAATCCGCACCAAGTATGGCGCAATCTGTGCCATGTGATCCGGCCTGATTATCAATGATTTTAAAATTAACTTTTAACTGGCTCAGTGAATCCACTATTTGTTGTGGTGACATCCGTAGTGATGCTGAGGATGACATTTCCGCATGAGAACTTCCAATAAATCCAACTACCGTGATGAGTGCTGCCAAAGTACGTAATTTAACGGTTTTCATAAATTACCTCGTCCGAATTTATTATTCTTTTCATTGGGTAAATATTGTACAAACCTGAACAGGCAATAACCCTAAACAATATGTGACTATAAGGCAACTTTTAATCTTAACTGGACGAGTTAATTTTCATTACAATGCTTTTAAACATAAAAAAAAGCGTGGAAATAATCACGCTTTTTTAGTGTCACAGGCGAGTTAACCTGAGCTGTATTATCCCTGTGAGATTTTTGCCCAAGTATCACGCAGACCAACCGTGCGGTTAAACACCAGACGATCAGCACTTGAGAGACGGCTATCAGCACAGAAGTAACCTTCACGCTCAAACTGGTAGGTTTTTTCCGGCAATGCGCTTGCCAAACCAGGCTCCACAAAGCCCTTACGGATCACCAGCGATTCTGAATTGATAGTAGACAGGAAGTCATCTTCCGCACCCGGGTTTGGTACGCTGAACAAGCGGTCATACAGATAAAATTCCGCTGGTATACCATGTGAAGAGCTTACCCAATGAATAACTCCCTTGACTTTACGACCATCAGCCGGATCTTTATTCAGGGTCTGTTCATCATATCGGCAATAAATAGTTGTAATGTTGCCTTCTGCATCTTTTTCAACACGCTCAGCCTGAATCACATACGCATTACGCAGACGCACTTCTTTCCCCAGCACCAGACGCTTATATTGACGGTTTGCTTCTTCACGGAAATCCGCACGGTCAATATAAAGTTCGCGGCTGAATGGAACTTCACGGCTACCCATTTCCGGTTTGTTCGGATGGTTAGGCATCGTCAGGATCACCTCACCTTCCGGCATGTTCTCAATCACCAGTTTAACGGGGTCAAGAACCGCCATCGCGCGCGGTGCATTTTCATTCAGGTCATCACGGATACAAGATTCCAATGAAGCCATTTCAACATTGTTATCCTGCTTCGTTACACCAATGCGGCGGCAGAATTCACGGATAGATGCAGCAGTATAGCCACGGCGACGCAAACCAGAGATGGTTGGCATACGCGGATCATCCCAACCATCAACAATGTTTTCTGTCACCAATTGGTTCAGTTTACGCTTCGACATCACCGCATATTCCAGATTCAGGCGAGAAAACTCGTACTGGCGCGGATGGCAATCGATCGTGATGTTATCCAATACCCAGTCATACAGACGACGGTTATCTTGGAATTCCAGTGTACAAATGGAATGGGTGATCTCTTCCAGTGCATCAGAAATACAGTGCGTGAAATCGTACATCGGGTAGATACACCATTTATTGCCCGATTGATGGTGCTCTGCAAATTTAATGCGATAGATTACCGGATCGCGCATCACGATGAACGGAGATGCCATATCGATTTTGGCTCGCAGACACGCTTTACCTTCTCCGAATTCACCAGCTCGCATTTTTTCAAATAGGGCGAAATTTTCTTCCACACTACGATCACGATACGGGCTGTTTTTACCCGGTTGTTTCAAAGTCCCACGATATTCACGGATTTCGTCGGCGCTCAATTCATCGACATACGCCAGTCCTTTGTTGATTAACTCAATAGCGTATTGATACAGAGTATCGAAATAGTCAGAAGAGTAACGAATATTGCCGCTCCACTGGAAACCCAGCCACTGAACATCAGTTTTAATCGACTCAACGTACTCGATATCTTCTTTAACCGGGTTTGTATCATCAAAACGTAGGTTGCATTGTCCCTGATAGTCTTGAGCGATGCCGAAATTCAGGCAGATCGACTTAGCATGACCGATATGCAGATAACCGTTGGGTTCAGGTGGGAAACGGGTATGTACGGATGTATGTTTACCCGTTGCCAGATCTTCGTCAATAATCTGACGAATAAAGTTTGTCGGACGGGCATCTGCCTCACTCATCGTTTTTTCCTCAATGCAAAAAGCGCTTTAACATAATCCTCTATAATCCAATAAGCTGAACCGATAAACAATACTTTGTTCGTGGGAAATGGCGGAATGGTGAAAGTTAATGTGTAAAAGCGGGAAGCCAAAACCCTTCCCGCTACAAAATCAACCAACTCGGTGACTGTTCAATACAGTAATCAATTGCTCCGCACAATAAACAATATGTTCTTCACTCCAGCTAGGATGCAAATACAGGCTGATTGTTCTGGGCAATAAAGAACGTGCTGTTTCGCACACTACTTCACAGTAATTGACCGATTCCGGTGAGGTGTATTCTGTAGAATGGAAAGGGAAATTCGATGAACCAAAACCACGCAATTCCCGGAATACTTTTTCTCCATAAGCTTCCGGCCACTGGATCTTAAACGCAGGAACACCTATCTTTTTCAAGTCACTCAGAATAACTTCAGCCGTACAATCTAATTTGCTCAGATCAAAAATTATCGGGTATAACCAGTAAGCATTGCATCTGTCCTCAGAATTTAAAGGCAAACTATCAATCAAATCAATATCGGCTAATTTTTCATCGTAAATCTTGGCATATTGCTGACGATTTTTCATATTCCAATCATCAAATCGTTCCAGTTCATTAATCCCGATGATCGATTGAATTTCAGTCATGCGATAGTTATAACCAATACGGTTATGTACATGCCATGAAACCTCTTCCAAAGCGAGAAGATCGAACTTTTTCCTTACATCAAAGCCATGATCGCGATAGGCACGGCATTCCCAACCAATTTCCGTATTATTGGTGACAACCATGCCCCCTTCTCCGCCTGTCGTAAAATGTTTTGACTGACAAAAGCTAAAAGTTCCAACATCACCGATTGTACCGATTGATTGTCCTTTATATTTTCCACCCAAACATTGCGCACTATCTTCTATCACTTTGAGATTATGTTTGCGTGCGATAGCCATAATAGGATCCATATCACATACCACGCCATAAAGGTGGACAACAATGATCGCTTTAGTGCGAGAAGTAATCAGCGACTCGATTTTGTCAGGATCAATAGTGTGCTCTTCTGTCGTATCACAAAAAACAGGAATGGCTCCACATTGTAAAACTGCAAAAGAGGTGGCAATAAAAGTATAAGAAGGGACTATCACCTCATCGCCCGGGCCAATATTTAATGCACCAACTGCAATATTCACGGCAGAAGTTCCTGAGTTACAGGAAATTGCCATTTCTGCACCAATCCAACTGGCAAATTTATTTTCAAATTCCATGCCTTTCTTTCCAGTCCAATAATTAACTTGTCCAGACAAAAGTGGAGCTTGAATATCTTTAAGCGTTTTTTCTGCAAAGCAAGGCCAGTGAGGGAAATTCATAATAATGTTCCTTAAAGTTTTTATGATGGATTTTTATTCAGCACTTTATTATTTAATGCTTTTTATTTAAAAACAAAGTCAGATAATCTTTGGATCATTAATAATCCAATATATTTTTATGGAAAATACTTCAAAAATCATCACACCATAATTACGTAACGTTTTCATTAAATTCCAGTTTTCTCTTGTATCTTCCCAAACAACAGGAAGCTGATGTAAAGTTTTAGTCAGTCTTTTTGTCAGATAAATAACTTCAGCATCAAAGGCATATCCCTTTATTTTTTGTTTAGAAAATATTTCTTTTGCCAATTCGGATTTCATCATTTTGAATGGGCATTGTGAATCAGATACTTTGCATCTTAATAACAGGTTAACTATCTTTAAAAAACATTTACTTGTTATTTTTCGATAAATATTCGCTTTAGATTTATTCTTTGAAAAACGTTCTCCAATTACCAAATCAATATTAGATTTTTCAATTTTTTGGTATGCGTTAAAAAAATCATGTTCTCTTATCGGGAAATCAATATCTGTATAGAAAACATATTTCCCCTTTGCCAAATCAACACCTCGCCGAATACTATAGCCCTTGCCATAATTTCCACAATTAGAAACAACCAAAATATCTGGATACTGTTTCTTTATTTTTAAAATATCTGAATCATGAAAACTATTTTTATTTGAATCATTAACAATAATTATTTGCACTTTTAATACGTTTTGAATCTGTCTGATTCTCTGTATTGTTTTTTCAATAACTGAATAACATTCATGATATCTGGGAAGAATAATTGAAACATCAATATTATTCTCTACGTAATATATCATTTTCTCTCCATCCATTATGCCCTTTTCACCATTAAAAAAACCTCAATTATAGGAAATAAAAAACTTATCGTGCATACCCTAATAGCCGCCTACCTAGTTCTGTTAGTTTAATATAAGAGGTATTTTGTTGTTCGGCTTTCTTTCTTGGAAAAGATTTACCTGTGATAGATGTTGTCGGTAATCCTTGTTTATATGCCAAAATACGTTCTCTAATTTTCTGCTCCGACAATTCAATACGGGGAAAATAGCAAAAATATTGAGCCAATCTTGGTTTTCCAGACGTATTCGGCCTATTACCATGAGGTAATGCGCCATGAAAAATAACATAATCTCCCGCCTTCAACGGAATGGATTCTATTTTCATTCCTGTTGTATCAGGAAACCGGCTATTATAGCCTTTGGGTTGTTTTGCTAACCATTCATCAATGATTTTATGAAAGCCAGGAACACACTGAAACCCGCCAGAAGTACCATCATCATCCGTCAAACTCAGTAAACCTTGTATTTTCGTTTCTAATGGCCGCATTGATACATCAATATCCCAATGAATAAACCCTTTATATTCCCAACTATCGGTAATAGGTGGATTCATATTTACCCGGTCAATACTTACTAAAAGATCCTTTGTGCCAAATATTTTCTCATATACCGAATAAATCTCCTGATTCTGGCGATTATCCCATAAAGTTTGATGATGATAGAAAGGAATACGCCCCATTTCATCTATTCCTGATCGAGAGCGTATTGCTGTATCATAAAAATCACTGTTTTTTTCTTTATTCATTTCCAGAAAATTAAATATTGTATCTACTGTCTTATTTGCCATCTCCTTGCTAATCGCAGACTCAATAATGATATATCCATTTTCATTCCAATCTTTCAAATACTGTTCCATTTTGTCAACAAAAAACACCTGAGACATTTTACTTTACTGCCTATATAAGATTAATTTCAATGAAAAAAATTATTAAATAATAAGTAAGATTATCAATAAAATTACGTCAAATCGACTTAAATTAAATTACCTTAATCCAAATCAAATTCAACTAAAAAATTTAAGATCCAAATAAAATCCAAAACAAATAATGCACTGAACAATATAAATTAAACAATCTAAAGGATTATTAAAAATAATAATTATTATATAATGTGATGATAACATATGAAAACCATTTAAAATAAATTAATAACAAAATTAAATATACCTTTAATATAAAAAATAATTTAATTTCATCCGTTACATAAGTATATCTAAAAAACAATTCCATGGTTTCATTATGAGTAGTGTCAATGAATTGATTTAATGAAAAAGACTATTATTGCTATCAGTCTACTTTAACCTCAGAAAATAAAAGCCTATTTCATTCGGCTCTTAGCAAATTATCGCTTGATATTTATGCTTTTCAGCATATCTGCGTAACCGGGAGTTTTGCCTTTACTATTATCACTGCCCAATATCAAAATAACTATAGATATCAGATGAGTATACAAATGAAACATCAATTGTCAGATAATGAAAAAATGACTATCGCGATAGTCATTAATGAGAAATATATATCAAACCACTATGCAGATGGTTTTAAAGTAGGAGCAACATCATTCACTATAAAAATAGCTGATTTCTTCATAGATAAGCAGTTATTTGCTGGATTTATACTCTATAAAAGAGATGAGTCTCTATTAGTTCCTAAAATTAATCAGTTAGAAAAAAATGGCATAAAGTATGTTAAATTATTTTTCAATTTCTCTATGAATCCAGAAGATATCAAAGATGCCTTAGATCAATGCCTATCACTTCTCGCCCAAGGTGATATGCAAAAGAAATCAAATATTTTTTCTTATTATCAAACAGATACTCTTATTCCTTATCACCCAGAAAATATACCCTGTGGGGTAACGCATCATGGGCCTTTTGTCGAGGACTTCCAAAATAATTATTCCCAAGATGAATCTTACCTAGCATTTGAGAATAAAGAAAAGGCCGTTCATCTTTATAAACAACAAGCTTTAGGAATTAATACTTTAGTCAATCAAGACTGTTTTATTATACAACATTCAACTCTTCAGGGTAATTATTTATTGAGCAAAGGCGTTCGCCGAGAAAAAATAAAACAGATAAGTCCACCTATGTTTTCTAGCAAAAATAAAAAATTTAGTATATTACATCAAGATATCAATGAATTCATAAAAATAAAAAAAGAGGAAATTTTATTATTCACCGCGGTTGCCCGATTGGATTATTTTAAAAACATAGAGTTATTAATTAATGCCTCTCTTAGCTTATTGGAAAAGAGTATCCCGGTAAAAATATTAATTTTAGGTGATGATAAGAAATATAGTAGCAGAAGAAATGCTCTGTATTCTATGATCCCTATAGAATACAGGAAATGCTTTTTGATTTTACATAAGCTACCCCAATCAGACTTATTAGGTATATTTAATGCAATCAAAAAAAAGGCTATTTTTGTATGCTCATCCCGCTATGAAACTTTAGGTATTACTCCCTTAGAAGCTGCATTAAATGGCATCTACTCAATCGTTCCAAACCTAGATGTAGTAGAGGCTTCAACTTATTTTTCATCGAAAGATAAGTTTGAGTATGACATAGCATCACTGGTAGAAAAAATAATCTCTGTATATGTGAAAAAGTCATTTACATCCAATACACAACAACAACTTCTCAATACTTTGCTGTCACAAAGTATCTTTGAACAAAGCATGAATAAAATTTATGATGAAATTTCAATGCATTATCTCATTAAAATTCCCGACCACGCCAAACATCCCTTATAATCACAATCATAAATAATTACATCAAGCGAGCACAGAAATGTGCTCATATCAAATTTCACTCCGTAAAATTTACAAAAAAGATAAAATTCGAAATTAAATTTCGATATATTTTAATTAAATAAATTAAAACCCTAAAATTTAAATATATACATTTTAATTCAAGCGGATAAAAAGAAATTATCTCGTGATTTTTCTGCTTACTTCCTCATTTTTCACTAATATCGTTACAATGATCACAATTACTTATTTACCTGTGGCTTTTCATTATTTTTCAATTAAAAATAAGTCATGATGATAATGAAAAGTCTCCAATAATATTTACTACAATAGGTGAGCGCCATGGGTATATTTAGTTACTTGCAGCGATTGGGGAAAGCTCTTATGCTTCCAATCGCTTCACTTCCGGTAGCCGCGTTACTATTGCGGCTTGGTCAACCCGATGTATTCAATATTGCTTTTATTGCCAGTGCGGGTGGCGGAATTTTTGAAAATTTGCCTTTATTATTCGCATTGGGTATTTCTGTCGGTCTGGCGAAAGACAATGGTGGAGCGGCTGCACTCGCTGGTGTTGTAGGTTTTTTTATTCTAACAAAAGCAACTGCGGTTATTGATCCTAAAATCAATATGTCATTTTTCGCGGGTATTATTGCCGGTATCGTTGCCGGGCATTGTTATAACCGCTTTTCTGAAACTCAATTGCCGGAGTTTTTGGCATTTTTTGCCGGCAAACGCTTAGTTCCCATTATAACCGGTATTATTTGTCTTTTTCTTGCATGGATTTGCGGGCATATCTGGCCATATATACAACATGGCATTGATAATTTTAGTCTTTTGGTATCAAAAAGCGGGATGGCAGGATGGTTTACTTATGGTGTTCTTAACCGTGCGCTTATTCCATTTGGCCTTCATTATATCTTGCACTCCGTTTTCTGGTTCAGTTTAGGCGACTGTTTGAAAATTACTTACGATCTGGCTGGATCGATACACAATATTTGTTTGGCTCCAGATGTAGTAAGTTCACTCACTATTGGAGCAACCGTACCCGGAATAGAAGGTTCAAGCATCACACAGATAGCGAGTGAACTCGCCCGGGGTGATCTCAACCGCTTCTTTGCCGGTGACCCTAAAGCGGGTGTTTATATGGCATGGGCCTATCTAATCTTTATGGGTGGTTTACCTGGCGCAGCTTTAGCGATGTATTTAGCCGCTCCGAAAGAACGCCGTCCTCAGATTGGTGGCATGCTGTTTTCCGTCGCCTTAACATCATTCCTTACAGGGATCACTGAACCCATAGAGTTTTCATTCCTGTTCTTGGCTCCGGTTCTCTATGTTTTACATGCGGTGCTTTCAGGCATCAGTATGGTAATCACTAACTCTTTGGGCGTTTTACACGGATTCGGCTTCTCTGCCGGATTCATCGATTTTGGATTAAACTGGGGACTGGCAACAAAGCCATGGATACTCGTCCCTCTTATCGCCTTATTCTTCATTATCTATTTTGCCTCTTTTACCTTAATGATCCGGATTTTCAATCTCAATACATTAGGCAGGGAAGAAGAAAATACTGATAAAGCAACCTCTGCATCTCAAGATAAAGAAGCTATCACACATTACATCAAAGCCCTCGGCGGTGCCCAGAATATTCGTACTGTCGATGCTTGCATCACCCGGCTCCGCTTAACGGTGAAAGATAATACTCAGTTAGATGAAGCTCAATTAAAGAAATTAGGTGCTAAAGGAGTCTTAAAAATAGGTAAACAGAGTATTCAGGTCATTCTTGGCCCACAAGCTGAAAACATCGCAGAACAGGTCAAAATCCAGCTAAAATCAAGCAACGCAAACAAAATTGAATAATATTCTATCTGCTACTCCAAAAAGGAACGTAATCACGTTCCTTTCTCCTTTACTAAAATCACGTCATTAAATTGCATTTAAAAAAGTAAAATAAAAACATAAGACTTTTTTTTCAAAATAAAAAAACAGGCTTTTAAATCTCATTAAGAAACCATATCAAGTGCTTCAATAGCTAAACGGCTAGCTACCCAACTCAACTTATTTTATCATATGAAATATCTTTATCCCATTGAAATGGGACACGGCCTGACACAGAACAGGTATGATGTGCGTTTTTACCCTACAGCTATCGCACATGACATCGATATCTCGAATATCGCGTATATCGTGCATAGCCCTCATAATTAAATTAATGAATAAATTTTTAAGAGGTAATCATGAGGCTTATTCCCCTAACTACGGCAAGTGATGTTGGTCGATGGTCTGCTCACTATATCGCATCTAAAATCAATGAATTTAATCCAACGGCAGAGCGCCCTTTCGTACTGGGGCTACCCACGGGCAGTACACCACTGGCTACCTATAGGGAATTGATTTCTCTGTACCAGACTGGAAAAGTGAGCTTCAAGAACGTTGTGACTTTTAATATGGATGAATACATCGGCCTGCCGGAAGATCACCCTCAAAGCTACCACTCATTTATGCACCAAAATTTCTTTAGTCATATTGATATTCCAAAAGAAAATATCAATTTGTTAAACGGAAATACGACAGATATTGATGTTGAATGCCAGCGTTATGAAAATAAGATCAAAGCATATGGCAAAATCCATTTATTCATGGGCGGTGTAGGTAATGATGGGCATATTGCCTTTAATGAACCTGCATCTTCTCTTTCTTCGCGCACACGCATCAAAACCCTGACTATTGAAACTCGAACAGCAAATTCCCGTTTCTTTAATAATGACGTAAAACAAGTTCCCAAATATGCTTTGACCGTTGGCGTAGGAACCCTGATGGATGCCGAAGAAATTATGATTCTGGCAACCGGAATGAATAAAGCACAAGCTCTGCAAGCCGCAATAGAAGGGCATATCAACCATATGTGGACTATCAGTTGTCTCCAAATGCATCCCAAATCACTTATTGTCTGTGATGAACCAGCAACAATGGAATTGAAGGTGAAAACAGTTAAGTATTTCAGGCAGTTAGAATCTGACACTATCAATGAATTCGCCAGCCAGAACTTATTTCAGGAGTTAATAAACTAATATGTACGCCTTAACCAACGGTATTATCTATACCGGATATGACAGGCTTGATAATCATGCGGTTATCATTGCGGATGGTTTGATTAAGCAGGTTTGTCCGGTCGATGAGTTGCCAAAAAAGATTGAGAAGCGCAATTTACATGACGCGAACCTCGCTCCTGGATTTATTGATCTGCAAGTCAACGGTTGTGGTGGTGTCCAGTTTAATGAACGGTTGGAAGATATTTCAGAAGACACTCTGCATATCATGCAGAAAACTAACCAGCGCTACGGGTGTACCAGTTTCCTGCCTACCCTGATTACCGGTCCCGATGAATTAATGATAAAAGCCATCGATGTGATGCGCTCCTATTTGAAAAACAACCCCAATCAGGCCTTAGGGCTACATCTGGAAGGGCCTTATATTAACCCCGTTAAAAAAGGGACTCACAATCCGGCATATATCCGTAAACCTACACCAGAAATGATGAATTACCTGTGTCTTAATGCGGATGTTATTACTAAGATCACTCTTGCCCCTGAAATGGTGGAAGACAAGTATATTCAGCAATTAGTCGAAGCAGGCATTGTTGTTTCTGCGGGTCATTCCAATGCCACTTATGAAGAAGCACGCCATGGTTTCCAAAACGGCATTACTTTTTCTACCCACTTGTATAATGCAATGCCTGCAATTTCAGGCCGTCAGCCCGGTCTAATCAGTGCCATTTATGACTCATCAGAAATCTATGCCGGCATTATCTGTGATGGAATGCATGTATCATGGCCAAATATCCGTAATTCCAAGAAATTGAAAAATGAAAAACTGATTTTGGTAACGGATGCTATCGTCCCTGCCGGACTCGCTTCTGACGCAATGGAGCAATTTACCTTTGCCAACAAAACAATATATTATCGAAATGGTTTATGTGTCGACGAAAATGGAACGCTAAGTGGCTCATCAATCACAATGATTGGTAGCATCAAAAATAGTGTTGAACACGTTGGTATTGCTTTAGATGAAACGTTGCGGATGGCGACGCTGTACCCTGCCCGAGCTATCGGTGTTGATAAACATTTTGGCACGATTGAATCTGGCAAGGTAGCGAATCTGACCGTATTTACTCACGATTTCAAAATCTGCAAGACCATTGTTAACGGAAATGAAGTCAAACTATCGTGAGTATAAAAACTGATGGGTAATGAGAATACACAGAAGCAAATCGGTAATATTGATCTGGTTAAACAACTAAATGGAGCTGTGGTCTATCGATTGATTGATCAGCATGGCCCCATATCACGCATTCAAATTGCAGAAGAAAGCCAGCTTGCTCCCGCCAGTGTAACCAAAATTACTCGTCAGCTATTGGAACGTGGCCTGATTAAAGAAGTTGAGCACCAAGCTTCCACCGGAGGAAGGCGTGCTATCTCTATTGTGACTGAAAGCAGACATTTCCATACTATTGGGATTAGGCTCGGGCGCCATGATGCCACTTTAGCGCTATTCGATATGAGCGGTAAAACGCTGACGGAAGAGCGCTACGCTATACTGGAAAATACGCAGCAGGAAGTCGAAAAGCGGATTATTTCCGCCATTGAGAGTTTCATTGACCAAAATCAGCGTCGGATTCGGGAGTTGATCGCAATTTCAGTGATTATCCCCGGTCTGGTTGACCCCGATGAAGGCATTATCCGCTATATGCCACATATCAAAGTGGATAACTGGCCTCTGGTTTATAATCTCAAAAATCACTTCAAGACCTTCTGTTTTATTGGTCATGACATTCGTAGCCTGGCATTAGCAGAAAATTATTTTGGAGCAACCCGCGATTGTGAGGACTCCATTCTAGTACGCATCCATCGCGGAACTGGTGCCGGTGTTATCGTTAATAACAATATCCTGCTCAACAAACGCGGCAATTTGGGCGAAATAGGCCATATTCAAATCGAGCCTCTGGGTGAACGCTGCCATTGCGGTAATTTTGGCTGTCTGGAAACTATCGTATCTAACTCAGCGATAGAGACCAGAGTACAGCATCAGTTACGTCAGGGCTTTCCAAGCCAGCTCACTTTGAATAATTGCAATATTCATGCGATCTGCCTCGCAGCCAATGCAGGTGATCCTCTGGCAACCGAAATTATCCGGCAAGCAGGACACTATCTTGGCAAGGCTATCTCGATAACGATTAACTTATTTAATCCCCAGAAAGTGGTTATTGCTGGCGAAATAGCGGAAGCCAAGCAGGTTTTGCTTCCTGCTATTCAGAACTGCATCAATAAACAAGTGTTAAAAGCATTTCGTGAAGAGCTGCCAGTTGTCGTTTCTGAGCTAAATCACTGCTCTGCAATTGGAGCATTCGCACTTACGAAACGCGCCATGCTTAATGGTGTACTGTTGCAACATCTACTTGGAGGATAATTTCAACCAATTATGTCGGCTTTGTCGGCAAAGTGATTACAAGACAAACAAACAAACGATTTAGTGCATATTTCTTTAAAAAAGCAGTTGACGCATCTGTCTGATATACGCATAATGCGCCCCGCACCGCCGATGAAGGCAAAGCGAAAAAAGATGGCTACGTAGCTCAGCTGGTTAGAGCACAGCACTCATAATGCTGGGGTCACAGGTTCGATTCCCGTCGTAGCCACCATCTTTGCGGGAGTGGCGAAATTGGTAGACGCACCAGATTTAGGTTCTGGCGCCGCAAGGTGTGCGAGTTCAAGTCTCGCCTCCCGCACCATTTTCTTTATCGGGTTGTACTTAGAATTTACATTCGTAACGTTTTAAGTTTTAGTATGTTGTTTCAGGTGGGGTATCGCCAAGCGGTAAGGCACCAGGTTTTGATCCTGGCATACCCTGGTTCGAATCCAGGTACCCCAGCCATTCTTAAATGAAACAGTTGATTAAAACAATATGTTCCTGAATTAAAAGTCTAAGCATAACAAAGGTTGTAGTGATGACCACTCAGGTGGGGTATCGCCAAGCGGTAAGGCACCAGGTTTTGATCCTGGCATGCCCTGGTTCGAATCCAGGTACCCCAGCCATATCACCGAAGGTTATCACAAAATCTACAATTAAGTTGTAAATGGCTACGTAGCTCAGCTGGTTAGAGCACAGCACTCATAATGCTGGGGTCACAGGTTCGATTCCCGTCGTAGCCACCATTTACAAATTAAGTTGGGGTATCGCCAAGCGGTAAGGCACCGGATTCTGATTCCGGCATTCCCAGGTTCGAATCCTGGTACCCCAGCCATATTTTTCAATGTGTTACTTAACACATTGAAAAGAAGGCCACCTCAAAAGGTGGTTTTTTGTTTTTCTGCCAGCAAAAATTTGCTCTCGTTCAATCTCTTCTTTATTCATCAATCACTCCCGCTTATAACACATTCACTAAAAATACATATAGTTAAATTCATATCAAAAAAATAGTGCCTATAAATAATCAAAATTTAGGTGGATAAAAAATATACTGAATAGTAGTATTTAGTCATACTAAGTATTACCTTTTGAGAGGAACCATGACTACAAAAACCGTGTCAGTCAAATTAGACTCTATACTTCAAGAAAGAGTTAAATCACTAGCAAAAGCCCACCACCGTTCTGCTCACTGGTTGATGAAAGAAGCCATTTCACAATACGTTGAACGAGAAGAAAAACGCGAACGTGTTAAACAAGAAGCCTATTCCTCTTGGGCAGAATATCAAAAAACAGGGCTGCATGTTACCTTCGAAGAAGCAGATGAATGGTTGGCCGCATTGGAAAAAGGTAAAGATACTGAGGCGCCTGAATGCCATCAATAATCTGGTTAAGATCCGCACTACATGATGTTGAACGCATTCATCGGTTTTGGAAACAACGTGATACTGCAATTGCCTCACGGGCTGTTTCTGTTATTCGTCAAGGAGTAAAACTACTTCTCAAACATCCTCAATCAGGCAGGCCTGCTGAAGGTTTCGAGTCAGAATATTGTGAGTTATTAATAGATTTTGGTGACAGTGGATTTATGATTTTATACCGTTATGATGGTAAACAAGTTTCTATTATAAATGTAAAGCACCAACGAGAATTAGGCTATTGATAAGTTCATTACATTCTCCTGATATAAAAGATAAGTTTTTATCTCATATCAGGAGGAAACTTCAATCACAATCCCAATGCATATTTCAGTGCGCGATTTTTTATTGAACCTGAATGTTGAGCCGCCATCAATGCTAAATTACGCATTGTTTTCAATCCCGGTAAATTACTGCTGAATGTAGTATGAAAGAGATCCATTCCCGCTTGCATCACCAAATTATCCGGCATCCTGCGACGTTGGTAACGCATCAAAACTGCCAATGAATCCCACTCTTCCAGCACTTCCTTAGCCTTAGTCAGTTCCTTAAGCAAAACATCAACGTCCCGATATCCCAAATTCACTCCCTGCCCTGCCAGTGGATTAATGGTATGAGCCGCATCACCCAATAAGACCAATCCTTCTTGAACATAATGGCTGGCATGATGACGGGCCAGAGGAAATGAACCTGCTGCAATTGGTGTGACTTTACCCAAACGGCTGGGAAATGCCTGAAAAACTTCTAACTCAAGCTGTGCCATTGTCATTGATTGCAATTGGCGAATACGGGCTGGAGAATCGTACCAAACCAATGAAGCCCATTGATCAAACATTGGCAAAAAAGCTCTGGGACCAGAAGGAAAAAACTGCTGCCATGTTATATCTTGTTGAGGTTGCCCAGTTTTGACGGTTATCAGCATACATGACTGACGATATTGCCATCCCCTGCTGCCAATGCCTGCGAATTGGCGAACCTGAGAACGGGCACCATCGGCACCAATAATCAGACGAGTACCAATTTCCGTTCCATCTGCCAATGCCACCAGCCATGATTTAGTTTCATGCTGGCGCTGCATCGATTTCAGGGTGGTGGGACAAAACAATGTCAGGTTTGGATAACGCTCAAACTCCTGCCACAATGCCAGTTGCAAGATCCGGTTTTCCACCATGTAGCCCAATTCTGGCAACCCTAGGTTCTTAGCCTCAAAAATAACATTGGAATCATTTTGTTCCCACGTTTCCAGCTTCCGATAAGGAGCACTGCGAATGTTCAATACATTTTCCCATGCCCCCACTTGCTTCAATAAGTCCACGGAAGTACAGCTAATTGCAGATACACGAATATCAGGCTCACTGTCGACAATATAAGGTTCCGGTGGCTGATGTTCTAATAATGCAACTCGCCACCCTTCCTGCGCTAATCCCAATGCAGTTGCGGCGCCAATCATGCCCGCCCCCACGACAACGATATCGAATTTTTGTTGTGGATTATTCATATTCATCACGTTATTAACTTATTGATTAAAGCAGTGTACCGGAATTTTCCCTTTCCGGCTGTGAATATCCGATGTTACAGTCTGGTCACTGGTATCTCAAATGACTACAATAGCCAACAAAATTATGCTAAATACACTATGTGCAACACATTGCGCTTTTCAGTGTTGAAGCATCATTCCACTGGAAACACCGGAACATAAAATGTCGAAACTATATATTAAAACCTGGGGCTGTCAGATGAACGAATACGATTCATCCAAGATGGCCGACCTACTGGAAACCACTCACGGTTATCAGTTAACCGATGTCGCCGAAGAAGCAGATATCTTACTCCTGAATACTTGTTCAATCCGTGAAAAGGCGCAGGAAAAAGTCTTTCACCAGCTTGGTCGCTGGAAAGGTCTGAAAGACAAAAATCCTGAAGTCATTATAGGTGTTGGTGGCTGCGTAGCCTCTCAGGAAGGGGATTTTATTCGTCAGCGCGCACCTAGCGTCGATATTATCTTTGGGCCGCAAACCCTGCACCGTCTGCCTGAAATGATTAATCATGTTAAAGGCACTCGCAGCCCCGTTGTTGATATCAGCTTCCCGGAAATTGAAAAATTTGACCGTCTGCCGGAGCCTCGTGCTGAAGGCCCGAGCGCATTCGTCTCCATCATGGAAGGCTGCAATAAATACTGCACATTCTGTGTTGTTCCTTACACGCGCGGGGAAGAAGTCAGCCGCCCTTGTGATGATATCCTGTTTGAAATTGCCCAGCTTGCGGCACAAGGAGTACGTGAAGTTAACTTACTCGGTCAAAACGTAAATGCCTACCGAGGTGCGACGTTTGATGGTGATATCTGCACATTTGCAGAACTGCTGCGTTTGGTTGCAGCCATTGATGGTATCGACCGTGTCCGTTTCACCACCAGCCATCCGATTGAGTTTACTGACGACATCATCTCTGTTTATGAAGATACGCCGGAATTGGTAAGTTACCTGCATTTACCGGTCCAGAGTGGTTCTGACCGCATTCTGACGTTGATGAAGCGTGCCCATACTGCGCTGGAATACAAAGGCATCATTCGCCGTCTGCGCAAGGCTCGTCCTGATATTTTCATCAGTTCTGACTTCATCATCGGTTTCCCGGGAGAAACACAGGATGATTTCGAAAAAACTATGAAGCTGATTGCTGACGTTAATTTCGACATGAGTTTCAGCTTTATCTACTCAGCACGTCCGGGAACACCTGCCGCTGATTTGCCGGATGATGTAAGTGAAGAAGAGAAAAAACAGCGCTTATACTTGTTACAACAACGTATTAATCAACAAGCCATGAGCTTCAGCCGCGCAATGCACGGCAGCACACAGCGTATTCTGGTTGAAGGGCCATCCCGTAAAAATATCATGGAACTTTCTGGTCGTACTGAAAATAACCGTGTGGTTAATTTTGAAGGTACACCTGACATGATTGGCAAATTCGTTGATGTCGAAATTGTTGATGTATACGCCAACTCTCTGCGTGGTCAAGTCATTCGAACTGAAGATGAAATGGATCTACGTGTTCACGAATCCCCTGAATCAGTCATTGCCCGTACTCGTAAGGAAGATGAACTCGGCGTCGGCCTTTACCAGCCTTAATAGCCCCTAATTATAGAGATAATCAGTGACACAAATAAACCCACAAACAACAACACAAGAAATCTTTCTGGAACCCTTAGACAATCAACGTTTGATGAGTCTGTGCGGACCGCTTGATGATAACCTGAAACAAATTGAGCGTCGTTTGGGTATCGAAATTAACCGTCGTGACAATCGTTTCAAACTGGTAGGTAAGCCTTTGTGCGTTAGTGCGGCAACCGAAATTCTGCGTCACCTTTATGTCGAAACCGCTCCTGTGCGTGGCGTAATACCTGATCTTGAGCCTGAACAAGTTCATTTGGCTATCACCGAAAGCCGCATATTGGAGCAAGTAGCAGAAAGCGTGTCTGAATATGGCAAGGCCGTGAATATCAAAACCAAACGGGGGGTTATTAAACCCCGTACTCCCAATCAGGCGCAGTATATTTCCAACATCCTGACTCATGATATTACGTTCGGAGTCGGACCTGCGGGAACAGGGAAAACCTATCTGGCAGTTGCTGCTGCGGTTGATGCACTGGAACGTCAGGAAATACGCCGTATTTTGCTGACACGTCCTGCGGTTGAAGCCGGTGAAAAATTGGGTTTCTTGCCGGGAGATCTGAGCCAGAAAGTCGATCCTTATCTACGCCCGCTTTATGATGCACTGTTCGAAATGCTGGGATTTGAAAAAGTTGAGAAACTGATCGAAAGAAATGTTATTGAAGTAGCTCCACTGGCTTATATGCGTGGACGCACCCTGAATGATGCCTTTATTATTCTCGACGAAAGCCAGAATACCACCATCGAACAGATGAAAATGTTCCTGACACGTATTGGCTTTAATTCTAAAGCTGTCATTACGGGGGACGTCACTCAGATTGACTTGCCAAGGGGGCAAAAATCAGGCTTAAGCCACGCAGTGGAAGTTTTGTCTGATGTTGATGAACTAAGCTTTAACTTCTTACATAGCGAAGATGTTGTCCGCCATCCGGTAGTTGCAAAAGTTGTTATCGCTTATGAAATATGGGAAGCAGCAGAGCAGAAGCGTAAACAAAAGCTAAACGAAAAGCGCGGACAGGAAGCACAATGAGTTCAGTCATATTAGATTTGCAAATTGCATGTGAAAATCCAGAAGGGCTTCCTGAAGACGCCCTGTTCCAGCGCTGGCTGGAAGGTGTTTTGCCTCAATTTCAGGCGGAAAGTGAAGTCACAATCCGTTTGGTTGATGAAGCAGAAAGCCACGATTTAAACCTCACTTATCGTGGGAAAGATAAACCAACCAATGTGTTATCCTTCCCATTTGAAGCACCACCTGAAGTTGAATTGCCATTACTGGGTGATTTAATTATCTGCCGGCAGGTTGTTGAAAAAGAGGCAGAAGAGCAACAAAAAACTGTCGAAGAACACTGGGCACATATGGTCGTTCACGGCAGTCTCCATCTTCTGGGGTATGATCATATCGAAGATGATGAAGCAGAGGAAATGGAGTCTCTGGAAACAGAAATTCTAAAAATAATGGGTTATCCTGATCCTTATCTGACGGAAAAAGAATAACCATTGACAGCATTTTTATGTTAAATATTACAATCCACGATTTTATTAATGGGAACTTTCATTAAAACTCCATGAGCGACGACCATCCTTCAAGTAACGATAGCCCTGGCCCTAAGAAAGGCTTCTTTGCGCTTCTTAATCAGCTTTTTCACGGTGAACCGAAAAACCGTGATGATTTGGTTGAACTGATTCGTGATTCTGAACAGAATGACCTGATCGATCCTGACACCCGAGAAATGCTCGAAGGAGTAATGGATATTGCTGACCAACGCGTGCGTGACATTATGATCCCACGCTCACAGATCGTTACCTTAAAAAGCAATCAATCTCTGGACGAATGTCTGGATGTTATTATTGATTCGGCACACTCACGCTTTCCTGTGATCAGCGAAGATAAAGATCACATCGAAGGTATATTAATGGCGAAAGATCTGCTGCCGTTTATGCGTACGAATGCAGAACCTTTCAGCATTGATAAAGTACTTCGTCAGGCTGTTGTAGTGCCGGAGAGTAAACGTGTTGACCGTCTACTAAAAGAATTCCGTTCTCAACGCTATCATATGGCGATTGTGATTGATGAATTTGGCGGTGTTTCCGGCTTGGTCACAATCGAGGATATCCTTGAACTGATTGTGGGTGAAATAGAAGACGAATACGATGATGATGATGATAACGATATTCGTGCTCTAAGCCGCCATTCCTATTCAGTGCGGGCATTAACTCAAATTGAGGATTTCAACGACGTTTTCGCAACCAATTTCAGCGATGAAGAGGTTGATACTATTGGAGGGTTAGTTATGCAGGCATTTGGTCATCTGCCTTCCCGTGGAGAATCCATCACCATCAATGGCTATCTTTTCAAAGTAGCAATGTCTGATAGCCGTAAAATCATTCAGGTTCATGTAAAAATACCGGATGATGCTGAAGTTCCTAGCATTGACAAACAATAATAGGATCTAGATGAACAAAGCCTCATTACTGAGTTGCCAGCGGCTACGTGTTGTGCTGGCACTTTTATTCGGAGCCAGTGGAACGCTGGCTTTTTCACCTTTTGATTTCTGGCCTGCTGCACTTATTTCTCTTTTTGGCCTGCAAATCCTTACATTAAACAGAACTACCCGTCAGGCTTTCTTTATTGGCTTGTGCTGGGGGCTTGGTTTATTTGGCAGTGGAGCAAACTGGGTTTATGTCAGCATCGCCAACTTTGGTGGAATGCCGACAGCCATTAATATCTTTTTGGTGATCCTGCTATCGGCTTATCTTGCCCTTTATCCCGCCTTATTTTCGGGTATTCTGAATCGGTTTTTTCCGGCTTCCAGCGGCATCAGGCTTATTATTGCCAGCCCGGCAATATGGCAGTTAACAGAATTCTTACGTGGTTGGGTATTAACTGGATTTCCGTGGTTACAGTTCGGATACAGCCAGATTGACGGTCCAATGAAAGCTGTTGCCCCTATTCTGGGTGTGGAAGGCATTACTTTCATACTTATGATGATAAGTGGGCTGCTGGTTTTTGCTGTCGTTCACAAAAAGCTATCATCAGCCGTCATTGCCACTATCCTATTGCTGTTACCATGGCCAATGAGAGACTATCAGTGGTATACCCTACAACCGGAAAAAACCACCGATATCGCTCTGATTCAAGGCAATATTCCCCAGGAAATAAAATGGGACCCCGCTGTACTTGAAAAAACGCTAGATATTTATCTAGATAATAGCCGTCCTTTTATTGGCAAAGCACCTATCATCATCTGGCCGGAATCAGCGATTCCTGATTACGAATACAACCAGAAAGATTTCCTCATCAAATTGGATACCTTACTGAGACAGCACAATACCAGCCTGATTACTGGTGTTGTTGATGCCCGAGCAACTCTGGAAGGCTATAAATTCTATAACAGCATTATTGTATTAGGGGATAAAACTCCTTACCAATACCCAGCTTCTACCCGTTACGACAAACATCATCTTGTACCGTTTGGCGAGTTTGTTCCGCTGGAATCAATATTGCGTCCATTAGCCCCTTTATTCAATTTGCCGATGTCCTCCTTTAGCCGTGGTGATTATATTCAACCCCAGCTTTCTGTTGCCGGACATAATATTACTGCGGCTATTTGCTATGAAATTATTTTGGGTGAACAAGTTCGTGATAACTTCAAGCCTGACACAGAATTTCTACTGACTGTTTCTAATGACGCCTGGTTCGGACGCTCCATTGGCCCATGGCAACACTTCCAAATGGCCAGAATGCGTTCTCTTGAACTAGGTCGTCCCCTGCTAAGAGGAACGAATAACGGTGTTACAGCGGTAGTCAATCCAGATGGCTCCATTCAAGCTGAAATTCCACAATTTACCCGGCAGGTCTTGGAAGCCAAAGTCACTCCCGCCACAGGCGTAACGCCTTATTTCCGTATTGGTAATGGGCCAATATGGGGAACTACGGTACTGTTTCTCATCTTTGCTTTTATAAAAAAACGCCGCAAAACTTAATTTTCTCTATTGGCCTTAGCGAATATCTCTAAAAGAAATCAGAGCATTAATAATATGCTCTGATTTTATATGCTTTTTATGTAATTCAAACAGAAAAAAACCACAGGTAATTTCAACAAATCCCCCTCTAAAGATTATATTTAAATTCCGTAAAATATAAAAAAACAGGATATAAAATCTAAAAAACAAACAAAATGAAAATAAAAAACCAAATGGAACAAACTGTGAACAAGATTCAATATTATTCGATTTTTACTATGCATAAGTTAAATTGTTTCTTTATAGTGCGAAGTGTGTCGCGAAACAGAAACATTATAGTTTCAAAAAAACAACATTATGAATTACTTTTTTACAGTATATAAACAAAGCAATTTAGAAAAACGTTCCTACTAAATAGTTTTATGCATAAACGTAGAAACACAAATATCTGTAAGAAAACCCGATTTCGTAAAAAAATCATTAAATTATAAAGGAGCTGTATATGCGTAATTTGATGTTAACTATAATGTTGCTTAGCGCGGTAGGAGCTGCCCATGCTGAGGAGTTAACTGGAACACTGAAAAAAATTAAAGGTAATGGCGTTATCGTTGTTGGGCACAGAGAATCTTCCGTTCCATTTTCTTACTACGATAACCAGCAAAATGTCGTTGGTTACTCTCAAGATTATTCCAACTTGATTGTCGATGCCGTGAAGAAAAAACTGGATATGCCTAACCTGCAAATCAAACTGATCCCCATTACTTCCCAGAATCGCATCCCTCTGCTGCAAAATGGTACATTTGATTTTGAATGCGGTTCTACTACCAATAACCTTGAAAGACAAAAACAAGCGGCATTCTCCAATACAATTTTTTCCGTTGGTACTCGCCTGTTGACCAACAAAGATCCAGGTGTTAAAGGGTTTGACGATCTGGCCGGAAAAAATGTCGTTGTAACTTCTGGCACCACTTCTGAAATTCTGCTGAATAAACTCAATGATGAAAAGAAGATGAAAATGCGCATCATCAGTGCAAAAGATCATGGTGATTCATTCCGTACACTAGAATCAGGCCGTGCTGTCGCGTTTATGATGGATGATGCGCTACTCGCGGGCGAACGTGCAAAAGCGAAAAAACCGGATCAGTGGATCATTGTCGGCAAACCACAATCAGAAGAAGCCTATGGTTGTATGCTGCGTAAAAATGATCCTCAATTTAAAAAGCTGATGGATGATGTCATTGCGAAAGTACAAATCTCCGGTGAAGCAGAAAAAATGTTTAATCGCTGGTTCAAAGAACCGATTCCACCCAAAAATCTGAACATGAACTTCTCCATGACTGATGAAATGAAGACGTTGTTTAAGTCTCCAAGTGATAAGGCATTGAATTAACGAACGAACTGAGAGATCCCGATTTTATTGGCGTGACGGGTATGAGGTAGCCGTTCCCTACCTCATTTTTTTAGCTCATTTTTTGACTCAATAAATTACAACGAATGGATCGTTTTTAGGCGTTACAGCTAATCCCACTTCAGGGAGCACGGTTATGTCTGTTGATTGGAATTGGGGCATCTTCTTACAAGCTGCCCCCTTTGGTAATACCACCTATCTAGGGTGGCTTATTTCTGGATTGCAGGTAACGATTACTCTTTCTATCTGTGCCTGGATCATTGCATTTATTGTCGGATCACTATTCGGTATCCTCCGCACTGTCCCGAATAAATTCCTTTCCGGGATTGGAACCTGTTATGTTGAATTATTTCGCAACGTTCCTCTGATCGTCCAGTTTTTTACGTGGTATCTGGTAGTACCCGAATTTCTTCCCCAAAATTTGAGTAATTGGTTCAAAATGGAATTAGATCCCAATATTCAATTTTTTATTTCTTCTGTCATTTGTCTAGGATTATTTACGGCCGCTCGTGTATGTGAGCAGGTTCGAGCCGCAATTCAGTCTCTGCCAAGAGGTCAACGGGCCGCAGGACTGGCAGTGGGTTTGACTTTGCCACAAACCTACCGTTATGTTCTGTTGCCAAACGCCTATCGAGTGATCATTCCCCCAATGACTTCGGAAATGCTCAATCTGGTAAAAAACTCTGCCATTGCTTCTACAATCGGGCTAGTTGATATGGCAGCCCAGGCTGGTAAGTTACTGGACTATTCCGCTCATGCCTATGAGTCATTTACAGCGATCACACTGGCTTACGTAGGTATCAACCTCGTTATCATGCTGCTCATGAGTATACTTGAGAAAAAAGTGCGTTTACCGGGCAATATGGGGGGACGATAAAAAATGTATCAGTTTGACTGGAGTTCAATTATTCCCAGCCTGCCCTTTCTCCTCAATGGGTTGGTGATCACACTTAAAATCACCGGAATAGCGGTTATTGTTGGTATTCTCTGGGGAACTATTCTGGCGATGATGCGTCTCTCACCCATCAAAGCTCTAAGCTGGTTTGCTGCCCTGTATGTTAACCTTTTCCGTTCAATTCCGTTGGTGATGGTACTGTTATGGTTTTATCTGATTGTGCCTAACTTATTACAAAATGTTCTAGGCATATCGCCGAAAAACGATATTCGTTTGATTTCTGCAATGGTAGCTTTCTCGCTCTTTGAAGCCGCTTATTATTCAGAGATTATTCGGGCGGGTATTCAGAGCATTTCCCGTGGGCAATCTTCTGCGGCGCTGGCACTGGGGATGACACATCTGCAAAATATGCGTCTGGTTATTCTGCCGCAAGCATTCCGAGCGATGACCCCATTACTATTAACGCAAGGTATTGTATTGTTTCAAGATACCTCTCTAGTATATGTGCTGAGTCTGGCGGATTTTTTCCGTACAGCAACGAATATTGGTGAACGAGACGGTACTCAGGTTGAAATGGTTCTGTTTGCCGGATTTGTTTATTTTGTGATTAGTTTTGCCGCTTCCATGCTGGTTAACTATTTAAAGAAAAGGACTGTGTGATGATTTCCCTGAAAAATGTATCCAAATGGTATGGCCAATTTCAGGTTCTGACTGATTGTTCGACTGAGGTCAAAAAAGGCGAAGTAGTTGTGGTCTGTGGACCTTCTGGTTCAGGTAAATCCACACTAATAAAAACGGTCAATGGCCTTGAACCTGTCCAGCAGGGTGAAATTCTGGTAAACGGCACGAAAGTCAATGACAATAGTACTAATTTGGCACAATTGCGTTCCAAAGTAGGAATGGTATTCCAACACTTTGAATTGTTCCCCCATCTGTCCATTATTGACAATCTGACACTGGCCCAGATCAAAGTGTTAAAACGCAATAAGAAAGCCGCTACCGAAAAAGCCTTAAAACTGTTGGAGCGAGTTGGATTATCCAGCCATGCCGATAAATTCCCAGCACAACTCTCCGGTGGTCAACAACAACGGGTTGCCATCGCTCGTGCACTCTGCATGGACCCTATCTCCATGTTGTTTGATGAGCCGACTTCCGCACTCGATCCTGAAATGATCAATGAAGTGCTGGATGTCATGGTTGAGCTGGCAAATGAAGGCATGACCATGATGGTCGTAACCCATGAAATGGGATTTGCCAAAAAAGTGGCACACCGTGTTATTTTCATGGATGAAGGCAAAATTGTCGAAGACAGCAAGAAAGAAGATTTCTTCGCTAACCCTAAATCAGAACGCGCCCGTGATTTTCTGGCGAAAATTTTGCACTGATCTTTCCCTGTCGGCGGATGGCAACAGCTACCGCCGATTTTAAATTTCCCCTCAAAAATAAGTAATTTTCAGCATTCCTCCTTTAACAAGAGTTGTTGCACCTATCCCTTATCAGCTATGCTATGCGATCTTGGATTCCATAAATAAACAATGCTCGCTAAAGGCGTAGCTTTACTACTCACCATAGGATTATCGGTGCCATGCAAGAACAATATCGTCCAGAAGACATAGAGCAACAAGTCCAGCTTCATTGGCAAGAGAAGCAAACATTCAAAGTGACAGAAGACAATGACAAAGAAAAATATTATTGCCTGTCCATGCTACCTTATCCTTCTGGCCGACTACACATGGGCCATGTTCGTAATTACACCATTGGTGATGTGATTTCCCGCTATCAGCGCATGCTGGGCAAAAACGTGCTACAACCTATCGGTTGGGATGCATTCGGCCTGCCGGCAGAAGGTGCTGCGATCAAGAATAATACCGCACCGGCTCCATGGACTTACTCCAATATTGAGTACATGAAAAACCAGTTGAAAACCCTGGGGTTTGGCTATGATTGGGATCGTGAAATCACGACCTGTACACCAGAATACTATCGCTGGGAACAGTGGTTCTTCACAAAATTGTACGAAAAAGGTTTGGTATACAAAAAAACGTCTGCGGTTAACTGGTGCCCGCATGATATGACTGTTCTGGCAAATGAGCAGGTGATTGACGGCTGCTGCTGGCGTTGTGATAGTCAGGTTGAGCGTAAAGAGATCCCACAGTGGTTCATCAAGATCACTGCCTACGCAGAGGAGCTGCTGAACGATCTGGATAAGCTGGAAGATTGGCCTGAACAGGTCAAAACCATGCAGCGTAACTGGATTGGCCGTTCCGAAGGTGTTGAAATCACTTTTGATGTTGCTGACAGCCAAGAAAAACTCACTGTTTACACTACCCGTCCAGATACATTCATGGGTGCGACCTATGTTGCCGTCGCTGCGGGCCATCCTCTCGCTAAACAAGCCTCTGAAAATAACTCAGAACTGACTGAGTTCATCAATGAATGCCGCAATACCAAAGTTACTGAAGCTGATATGGCAACAATGGAGAAAAAAGGCATGCCAACAGGCATGTTTGCTATCCATCCATTGACTAACGAAAAAATTGCTATCTGGGTTGCTAACTTTGTTCTGATGGAATACGGAACCGGTGCTGTTATGGCTGTTCCTGCCCATGATCAGCGCGACTGGGAATTTGCTACCAAGTATAATCTGCCAATGAAAGCCGTTATTCTGGACAACGAAGGCAACCTGCCAGATATTCAGGATGCAGCAGCGACAGACAAGAATGCTCTGATTAATTCTTTAGAATTCAGCGGATTGAGCAACGAAGACGGCTTCAATGCTATCGCGGACAAACTGGTTTCTATGGGTGTTGGTCAACGCAAAATCAATTATCGCCTGCGTGACTGGGGTGTTTCTCGCCAACGTTACTGGGGTGCACCAATTCCGATGGCAACACTGGAAGATGGCACTGTTGTTCCTGTCCCAGAAGATCAACTGCCAGTGATCCTGCCAGAAGATGTTGTGATGAATGGTATCACCAGCCCAATCAAGGCTGACCCAGAATGGGCAAAAACAGTCATCAATAACCAACCTGCACTGCGTGAAACGGATACCTTTGATACCTTCATGGAATCTTCATGGTATTACGCACGCTATACCTGCCCAGGTTATGATAAAGGTATGCTGGATCCGGCTGCAGCTAACTACTGGCTGCCAGTAGATCAATACATCGGCGGGATTGAACACGCCATTATGCACCTGATGTATTTCCGTTTCTTCCACAAGCTGATGCGCGATTCCGGTATGGTCAATTCCGATGAACCGGCCAAACACCTGCTGTGTCAAGGTATGGTTCTGGCTGATGCCTTCTACTACACAGGTAACAGTGGAGAAAAAGTCTGGGTATCCCCCGCTGACACCATTATTGAGCGTGATGAGAAAGGTCGTATCGTAAAAGCGACAGATAAAGAAGGCCATGAACTGGTTTGCACCGGCATGAGCAAAATGTCGAAGTCCAAAAATAACGGTATCGACCCGCAGGTTATGGTTGATAAATACGGTGCTGATACCGTTCGTCTGTTCATGATGTTTGCTGCTCCACCAGAATTGACGCTGGAATGGCAGGAATCTGGCGTAGAAGGAGCTAACCGCTTCCTGAAGCGCGTTTGGCGTCTGGTTCATGAGCACAGCAACAAAGGGGCAACCCAGCCGCTGGATACCAGCAACCTGACCACTGAGCAGAAAGATCTGCGTCGTGATCTGCACAAAACCATTGCAAAAGTTACCGATGACATTGGTCGCCGCCAGGCATTCAATACCGCCGTTGCTGCGATCATGGAATTAATGAATAAATTGACGCGTGCACCACAGGAAACTGAGCAAGATCGGGCGCTAATGCAAGAAGCATTGACCGCAGTTGTGCGCATGCTTTCACCAATCACTCCACACGCTTGTTTCGTAATGTGGAAAGCGCTGGGCAACGAAAACGATATTGATATTGCACAATGGCCACAATCAGATGAACAAGCCATGATAGACGATATTAAACTGGTAATCGTCCAGATTAACGGTAAAGTTCGTGGTCGTATTACTGTACCAGCAGATGCAACAAAAGAGTTCGTTCAAGAAATGGCGACACAGGAATATAGCGTGACGAAATATCTTGAAGGCGTCAGCATTCGTAAAGTCATTTATGTTCCAGGTAAATTACTGAATCTGGTCGTTGGCTGATAACAGGAGACCATGTTTGTGCTGAAAAATTTAGTAAAAAGCGTGGTGGAAAATAATCTGCGGCTTCGTATTCTTACGTTGTTGCTCGGGTTGGCGGTGCTGGTCACCGCTGGCTGCGGTTTCCACCTTCGTGGTACAACACAAGTACCAAAAGAGCTTCAAACATTACAGTTAAGTACCAGTGATCCATACGGGCCTCTGGCACGGGCAGTGCGCCAGCAACTTCGTTTGAATGATGTCAGAATCATTGACCATGGAGATGCTTCAATACCTATCTTGAAACTTTTAAGCTCTAATGAACATAAAGAGACTGTTTCAATCTTTCAGGATGGTAAATCGGCTGAACGTTTGTTAGTGTTGAATGTTGATGCTCAAATTCTGATGCCGGATGGCAGCATCTATCCATTACAGGCGAGAGTTGATCGTTCTTTCTTTGATAACCCATTGGAAGCACTGGCAAAAGATGCTGAAAATGAACTGGTTCAGCAGGAAATGCGCGAACAGGCAGCCCATCAGCTTATGCGTCAATTGTTGAGCGTTCATAGTGCAGAACTCCTGAAAGCCAAAGAAAAACAGAAAATGGCGGCTACACAGAAGCCATGATCCGACTGTATCCTGAACAACTCCTTTCGCAGCTCAATGAAGGGCTGCGAAATAGCTACCTGCTATGGGGTAACGAGCCGTTGCTATTGCAGGAAAGTCAGGACAGCATCCGCAGAGTGGCTGAACAACATGGTTTTATGGAACATTTTACTTTCTCATTGGATAACCATACCGATTGGGATGAAATCTTCAGCTTATGTCAGTCACTCAGCTTATTTGCCAGCCGTCAGTCTCTTACTCTGCTACTTCCGGAAAATGGCCCTAATGCCGCAATGGCAGAACGGCTGACCAAGCTTACGGAATTGCTGCATACAGATATCCTGCTGATACTACGTGGATATAAACTCACCAAAGCACAGGAAAATAGCCCGTGGTTTAAGTCTATCGGGCAAAATGGTGTATACATCAGTTGCCTGACACCAGAACAAAATCGTCTGCCTCAATGGGTATCGCAACGAGCCAAAAGCATGGGACTGGCACTGGAGGAGGAAGCCAACCAACTATTGTGCTATTGCTATGAAGGGAATTTATTAGCGCTGGCTCAAGCACTGGAACGTCTTTCCCTACTCTACCCCGATAATCGGTTGACCCTGCACCGCGTTGAAGAGGCAGTCAATGATGCGGCCCATTTTTCACCCTATCATTGGGTCGATGCCTTATTGGCAAACAAAATCAAACGGGCATGGCATATACTGAAACAACTGCGACAGGAAGATACAGAGAGTGTCATTCTGATCCGTACTATACAGCGGGAACTAATGTTGCTGCTGGTAATTAAACGTCAAAGCAGAACCGTCCCCCTGAGAACATTGCTTGATCAACACAAAGTGTGGCAAAACCGTCGGCCATTACTGACAGCCGCATTACAGCGTCTATCGCAACAAGATCTGCAATCTGCCATACATTTATTGACCCAGATGGAACTGCGCGTCAAACAGGATTATAGCCAATCCATTTGGGCTGACCTGGAAACGCTTTCCATGCTGTTATGCGGAAAACCATTACCAGAGAGCTTTTTGAATGCTTGATTCTATTGATTCGCAAAATATTGATTCACAACATATCGATTCACAAGGCATCGGGCATCAGCACGCTGTTTTTAAAAAGACTCATTCAATACCCCATACGGATTCCCCGGTTATTCAAGCTCTATTTGGCGGTACATTCGATCCCATCCATTATGGTCATTTACGTCCTGTAAAGGCATTGGCAAAACAAGTCGGACTCAAACAGGTTATTTTATTGCCTAATCATGTTCCGCCACATCGTCCTCAGCCAGAGGCGACACCACAGCAAAGGCTGGAAATGGTTCGTTTGGCTGTGCAAGACAATCCTCTTTTTACTGTAGATGCCCGCGAACTGGAGCGTCAAACCCCCTCTTACACGATAGAAACATTGAAATCCTTTCGTCAGGAAGTCGGTGAACAACGCCCATTGGCATTCATCATTGGGCAGGATTCATTACAAACTATCCACACATGGTATAAATGGGAAGAGCTACTCGATATCTGTCATTTACTGGTCTGTTCCCGTCCGGGTTATCAACGCCAGCTTTCAACCGCAGACATGCAAAAATGGCTTGAAAGGCATCAAATTGAAACTCCATCTCCATTGAGCCAAAAACCAAATGGTTATATTTATTTGGCTGCTACTCCATTATTAAACATCTCGGCAACTGATATTCGTCAACGCCACCAGCAAGGGTTAAGCTGTGATGACCTGCTTCCTTCAGAGATACAAAATTATATCGATTCACAAGGGCTATACATACAATAACAAAATCATGCGTTGATTTGCCGCTAAGTTGCTTACTTTTACAGATATTGGCATGTTATTATGCTGTGTTACTCAACCAATTTTATGAAATAAAGGTGATCCTTTTGCAAGGCACAGAACTACAACAATTTGTTATTGATAAACTTGAAGATTCCAAAGCACAGGATATTGTTTCTATAGACGTTCGTGGAAAATCCAGTATTACTGACTGCATGGTTATCTGTACCGGAACATCAAGCCGCCATCTGATGTCTGTGGCAGATAATCTGGTTGATGATTGCCGCCAAGCTGGAATCATGCCCCTGGGTGTTGAAGGGCAAGGCATTTCAGACTGGATAGTTGTCGATCTTGGCGAGATCATAGTGCATGTGATGCAAGAAGACAGCCGTCGCATGTACGAATTGGAAAAACTCTGGAGCTGAGTTTGAAGTTACAACTGGTCGCTGTAGGAACAAAAATGCCGGACTGGGTTCAGACCGGCTTTATGGATTATCTGAATCGTTTTCCTAAGGATATACCTTTTGAACTGATTGAAATTCCGGCGGGAAAACGGGGCAAAAATGCTGACATCAAACGCATTCTGGAAAAAGAAGGTGAACAAATGCTGACCGCTGTCGGTAAAGGCAACCGTATTGTGACACTGGATATTCCCGGCTCTCGTTGGGATACCCCACAATTGGCGCAACAACTTGAGCGCTGGAAGCTGGATGGCAGGAATGTCAGCTTGCTGATTGGCGGCCCTGAAGGTTTGGCTCCTGCCTGTAAAGCAGCAGCGGAACAAAGCTGGTCACTATCTCCTCTGACCATGCCACATCCTCTTGTTCGGGTTCTGGTTGCAGAGAGCCTCTATCGAGCTTGGAGCATAACAACTAACCACCCTTATCACCGGGAATAAATTGAGTAATCTATCACCGTGAATTCTGGCAATGGGATGAAGAATAAACGAACCCCTTTTCGAGATCATTCGGCTGAATCAGCCCTGTTTATACGCCGCGCACTCGTGGCGTTCATTGGTATGATTATTTTAATAGGGATACTGGTCGCCAATCTCTATAATCTCCAGATTACTCGCCACGAAGATTACCAAACCCGATCAAATGGGAACCGCATTAAGCTCGTTCCCATCGCTCCAAGCCGGGGTATTATTTATGACCGCAATGGCATACCACTGGCAGCAAACCGAACTATTTACCAATTGGAAATTGTACCTCAAAAAGTTTCCGATCTTGATAAGACATTAGAGGAATTGCGTTCTGTCATCGGGCTGACTGATGAAGATATCGAAACATTCAGAAAAGAGCGCCAACGCGCACGTCGGTTTACCTCTATTCCTCTGAAAACGCCTCTGACTCAGGTTCAAGTTGCCCGGTTTTCAGTCAACCAATATCGCTTTCCGGGACTCGAAATCAAGGGATACCAGCGGCGTTATTATCCGTATGGTTCAGCCCTGACCCATGTCATCGGCTATGTCGCCAAAATAAATGATAAAGACGTAGAACGACTCGACAAAGAAGATCTTTTGCCAGATTACGCGGCTACCCATGATATCGGGAAACTGGGTATTGAGCGTTATTATGAGTCCACACTGCATGGCAAACCGGGTTATGAAGAAGTGGAGGTCAATAACCGTGGCAGAGTCATTCGTCAGTTGCATGAACAACCTCCACAAGCCGGTAAAGATATTTACCTATCAATCGATTTAGAGCTACAAGCCTATATTGAAGAGATATTGACAACCAGTCGGGCGGGTGTTGTTGTTACCGATCCCCGGACAGGGGACGTTTTAGCCATGGTATCCAACCCAAGCTATGATCCGAATCTATTTGTTGATGGTATTTCCAGCAAGGACTATAAGTCCCTGCTTAACGATCCCAACCGCCCATTGATTAACCGGGCAACACAAGGGGCTTATCCGCCCGCGTCCACAGTGAAACCTTTTATTGCCGTTGCAGCCCTTAGCAGTGATGTCATCACAAAGAATACGACGATAAATGATCCCGGCTGGTGGCAACTACCGGGATCAGAAAAACGTTACCGCGACTGGAAGCGTTGGGGGCATGGCAAACTGAATGTACATAAATCAATTGTCGAATCTTCGGATACTTTTTTCTATCAGGTTGCCTATGATATGGGTATCGATAGGATGTCCGAGTGGATGTCAAAATTCGGTTATGGCCAATTTACAGGCATTGATTTGAAAGAAGAAAGCCCAGGCAATATGCCAACTCGTGAATGGAAGCTCAAGCGCTATAAAAAACCGTGGTATCAAGGTGATACCATTTCTGTTGGTATCGGTCAGGGATACTGGACAGCGACACCTATGCAGATGGTAAAAGCCCTGATGACGCTGATCAATGATGGGGAGGTCAAAACACCGCATTTCTTGATGAACACACGCGTAAATGGCGAAATGCAACCTTACCAACCACCGGTCAGTGTACCAATTGGAGATATTCACTCTGGATACTGGGAAATGGCCAAAGATGGCATGTATGGTGTTGCCAATGCCCCGAATGGCACTGCCCGCAGATCCTTTGCTGGCACACCTTACAAAGCGGCAGTTAAGTCAGGTACTGCCCAAGTTTTCAGTTATGAAACCTATAATGCAAGCAAACTTGCTGAACACCTGCGTGACCATAAGCTGATGATAGCCTTTGCACCCTATGACAACCCGACAGTTGCTATCTCTATCATTCTGGAAAACAGCGGCTCTGGGCCACCTGTCGGTACTATAGTGCGTCAAATCCTGGATCATATTTTACTCAGGGATAAGAATACCACCTCTTCTGCCGCAACAAGAAAACAGGCGACCAGAACACAAGCTAATTGAGCAAAGCCATGACAGACTCTGAAAACAAGGTTCCTTTCTGGACCCGCATACATATAGATATTCCATTATTACTATTTGTCCTGGCATTACTGGTCTACAGCCTTTTTATTATGTGGAGCGCCAGTGGACAGGATGTCGACATGATGGAACGTAAAGTCGGGCAAGTTCTCATAGGCCTCATAGTCATGCTCTTTATGGCACAAATCCCTCCGCGCATATACGAGAATTGGGCACCTTATCTCTATATTGGGTGTGTAATATTGCTCATTCTGGTTGATGTTTTCGGCCAAATAAGTAAAGGGGCACAACGTTGGTTAGATCTCGGTATTGTGCGTTTCCAACCATCAGAAATTGCTAAAATTGCCGTTCCTTTGATGGTTGCGCGTTTTATGAACCGAGATCTCTGCCCTCCTTCATTGAAAAATACTGGCATTGCATTGGTTTTGATCTTTGTCCCTACTCTGCTGGTAGCAGCACAACCCGATTTGGGGACATCCATCCTGATTGCCGCCTCTGGGTTATTCATTCTGTTTCTGGCAGGAATGAACTGGAAGCTAATCGGTATCGCTGTTCTACTGCTTGCCTGCTTCATTCCAATACTGTGGTTTTTTCTGATGCACGACTATCAGCGTGCCCGCGTTATGATGCTGCTTGATCCCGAAAGTGATCCATTAGGCAAAGGCTACCATATCATTCAGTCTAAAATTGCTATTGGTTCAGGTGGATTATTTGGGAAAGGTTGGCTGCAAGGCACACAATCACAATTGGAATTCCTGCCTGAAAGACATACAGACTTCATTTTTGCTGTTCTATCTGAGGAGCTGGGGATGATAGGTGTTCTTGTTTTGCTCGGACTCTATATGCTGATCATTATGCGTGGCCTGGTTATTGCTGCTAAGGCACAGAATACTTTCGGCCGAGTGATAGTCGGAGGGTTAATACTGATTTTATTTGTCTATGTCTTCGTAAATATCGGCATGGTAAGCGGCATCCTGCCCGTGGTTGGTGTTCCCTTGCCGCTGATTAGTTATGGAGGCTCTGCATTAATTGTCCTAATGGCGGGGTTTGGCATTATTATGTCGATACATACGCATCGTAAGTTATTGTCCAAAAGTTTATGAGGAAAAAGTGTCATGCGTCAACAATGGCTTATATTTAGCATCGTAGCGGTACTGATATCAGGCTGTACAATAACAGGTAATAATCGGGCACCTTCTCTGCCCCCTGTCCCGACTCGTGATGTCTTGGGAGCTGAGCCTCAATATGAGCCTTATCATCCAAGCGCCAATCAGGATTATCAACGGGATGGACAAACATATCGCATCGTGCAAGATCTTGCTCACTTTACCCAAACTGGTTATGCCAGTTGGTTCGGGGAAGAAGCCAATGGCAAACTGACAGCTATTGGTGAACAAGCCAACCCTTATTCGCTGACGGCATCTCATCCAACACTGCCTATTCCAAGTTATGTACGTATTACTAATTTAAGCAACGGACGCATGATGATTGTCAGGATCAATGATAGAGGTCCTTACAATAAATCGGGTAAAATCATTGAATTATCACGTTCAGCGGCAGAACGCTTGAATTTAATGCCACAAAGCAGAGTAAAGCTGGATGGTATTCAGGTCGCTCCAGATAACTCACTATCTGGCTTGGGAACAGAAGGCTCAACAATCGTCAAACAGAGTTATGCTTTGCCTGACCGCCCCGTTATTAGTTCTCAGCCATCAAATAAACCATCCGCGACAGGCAATGCCCCTGAACAAAATACCCTGGAGCAACCGGCTACCGGACAAAATCTATCTGGAAATACCGTAGAGCAGCCCGTTACTTCACCTCTTGCGACAACATTACCTGATTCAAGTACGTCATCTACATCAACTCCAAGTACCCCAAGTTCAATATTAACGGGCAATTATATGGTACAGGTAGGTGCGGTCAGCGTTGAACAAAAAGCCAAAGAGTGGCAACAATCGTTGAGCCAACGTTTTAGTGTACAAGGCCGCATTATTCAATTTGGCAATATTTATCGCGTCCAACTAGGACCATTCAATAGCCGACAAAAAGCTTTGGAGCTACAAAAGCAATTAACCGATCAGATGCATCAATCCTCTTTTATTATTGTGCCCTGATTTGCTATAGCAAAGATGAATAGCATCATTGCCTGCTGATATTGAATTCTCTTATTCCTATCAGCAGGTAGATAAAATCGTTGTGTTTGGGTCAAGCAGTGTAAACCTTCAACTCACTGAATTTTGTTTAATGTCAGCCTTTTTTTCATTTGTTATTATGTAGCTTATTATTAATCCTTTTCTCACGGATGTTATCTAATCAATCATGAAATACATAGTTACCTCCCGCTTTATTAAAAGTGCCACCTTAGGCATCGCTCTGGCTACCAGCGTTTCTACGTTCGCCAACACGGATGATAATTTCAAAACCATGATCCCCGGTGTTCCCGAACTGGATTCAGAAGCCTATATTCTGATTGATTACAACTCAGGAAAGGTATTAGCTGAAAAAAATGCGGATGTTCGCCGTGATCCAGCCAGTCTAACCAAAATGATGACCAGCTATGTGATAGGTCAAGCCATTAAATCAGGAAAAATCGGTCCGAATGACATCGTTACTGTCGGCAAGGACGCTTGGGCAACAGGTAATCCGATATTTAAAGGCTCTTCCTTAATGTTCTTAAAGCCTGGTGATCAGGTGTCTGTTGCCATGCTTTCCCGTGGTATTAACCTGCAATCCGGCAATGATGCCTGTGTTGCGATGGCTGATTACGTAGCAGGCAGCCAAGACGCGTTCGTTAGTTTAATGAACAAATACGTACAGAGCCTGGGGCTGCAAAACACACACTTTCAAACCGTGCATGGTTTGGATGCTGCCGGTCAGCATAGTTCTGCCCGTGATATGGCACTGATTGGACAGGCTCTGATCCGCGATGTGCCGGATGAATATGCCATCTACAAAGAGAAAGAATTTACTTATAACAATATTCGTCAACCCAACCGTAATGGCTTGTTATGGGATAAGAGCCTGAATGTCGACGGAATTAAAACAGGCCACACTAATGGCGCAGGGTATAACCTTGTTTCCTCTGCGACTGAAGGCAACATGCGCCTGATTTCTGCCGTAATGGGCAGTCCAACCTTTAAAGGCCGCGAGACTGACAGTAAAAAATTGCTGACTTGGGGTTTCCGTTTCTTCGAAACTGTTTCACCGCTGCAAGTAGGTAAAGAATTTGCCTCAGAACCAATTTGGTTTGGGGATACTGATAAAGTCCAGTTGGGCGTTGATAAAAATGTTTACTTGACGATCCCTCGTGGCCGTTTGAAAGATCTGAAAGCCAGCTATGTATTAAACAATACTGAACTGCATGCTCCACTTGCTAAAAATCAAGTTGTTGGCACCATCAACTTCCAGCTCGATGGCAAAACGATTGAGCAACGTCCATTAGTCGTGATGCAAGAAGTGAAAGAAGGTGGCTTCTTCAGCCGCATGATCGACTATATCAGACTGATGTTCCATCATTGGTTTGGTTAATTTCTTGAAAATCAAGCATTGAGCCTTATATTAGTTACACATTGTTAGAAAATTATCATGCCACGGTGAATTAACCATTCAGCTGTGGCAAATACATGAGGAACGCCCATGAAAACAAAATTAAACGAACTGCTTGAGTTCCCGTGCTCATTCACTTACAAAGTAATGGGCTTAGCTCAACCTGAGCTGGTGGATCAAGTTATTGAAGTGGTTCAGCGCCATGCACCGGGCGATTACTCTCCAATCGTGAAACCAAGCAGCAAAGGCAATTACCACTCCGTTTCCATTACCATCAACGCGACTCATATTGAGCAGGTTGAGATATTGTATGAAGAATTAGGGGCGTTAGAACTGGTACGCGTTGTACTGTAATTATAGCTATGATTAACGCTGATTTTTAGTCAGCGTTTTATTAGTGATTAATTCAGGTAACTAATATAGATGGACAGTCAAATATGGATACATCATATTCAACTATCTGTTATCAGGTTAAAAGCGCCAGAATGCTTTCGAGCACAGGATCAGGATTGGATAGATCTCCAACCTTCCCAATAACATTGCCGCACACATCATCCATTTTGCTACCGCATCAAGGTTACCAAAACCTTGTGCTGTAGCCCCATATCCTATCCCCATGTTATTGATACAAGCTGCAACAGTGGCAAATGAAGTTACCAAATCATAGCCAAGCAAATTCAATGCCCAGATAAAGAAACAACTAAAAAAGACATAAAGGAAGAAAAAGCCCCAGACAGAGCGCAACACCCTATCCTGAACCACAGATTTACCAATTTTAATCGTTGAAATGGAATTCGGATGAATGAGTTGATTAATTTCGCTGAAACTCTGTTTTGCCAGAATCATAAAACGAAGCGCTTTGATGCCACCACAAGTAGAACCCACACAGCCACCAAAAAAACTGACCGCCAGCAGCAGCAGGATAGTATGAGGAGGCCACTGGGCATAATCAGAGGTTGCCAAACCGTTATCAGTCATCATAGAGCTGGTCATGAAAAAACCGTGAACAAAGGCATCTTTCACGTCATACATTCCTGAACGGTATAATTCCAACCAGATAATGCCAACTATTATTGCAAGTACCAACAAGAAAAATTGCAATTCTGCATTCTTTAATAACGGTTTAAAGCTCCTGCGCGTCAGAGCAACAAAATAAAGGGTAAAATTGACGGCTGACAGTATCGAAAAAATACCGCCCACCATTTCAATGGCCGCACTGTCATAATAACCAAGGCTTTCATTGCGGGTTGAAAATCCTCCCAACGAAACAGTTGAAATTCCGTGACAGATGGCATCAAACCACGACATGCCCGCAGCCCAGAAGCTGGCCGAACACAGGCCTCCCAGCAACAGATAAACAACCCACAGGCTTTTAGCACTGTCAGCAAGACGTGGGGTTAAGCGCTCCTCTTTAAAAGGGCCGGGCATTTCTGATTGATACAGTTTGACCCCACCAATACCCAGTAATGGCAAGATAGCAACGGCAAGAACGATCACTCCCAATCCACCGATAAAATTAAGCTGGGCACGATAATAGAGAATGGAATTAGGCAACGCAGAGACATCATTCAGTACCGTTGCCCCTGTAGTAGTAATACCTGATATTCCCTCAAACATTGCGTCGACCAGATTGATATTCAGACTTTTGTCGAGAACAAAAGGTAACGCACTGAGTAACGAAAACAGCAGCCAAAATAACACGATGATAAGAAATCCATCTTGCGTACTGGGCTGTGCTTTAGTTTTGCGGGTTAAATACCAACCTCCACCTCCAACAACTAACCCTATGATAAATGTTTCAAAAAAAGCAAAGACGCTTTTTTCTTTATAAAATAGAGCCACAAAAATAGGCAGCAACATTGAGAAACTGTATAGAAGCACCAGAAAGCTGCAAAGATACCCAACAATCAGGAATTGGTTTTTTTTGACCATCTGTAACTCAAACAGAGATTAAAGGGAAATCGTCAAGATATATAACCATAATAATATAAAATAAAAATATATTCGTCTAATTAACAATATTATTGAATTGAAGCATTCTCAAACTGGTGGGAATCATCTTAGGGCGTTATACTGGCGGACAATTTTTGTTAACAAATGATGAAGTTCCAATTGCAACATAACACCGTTATTTTACGCCAGTTAGGTATTCAGCCTTACGAGCCAGTTTCTGATGCCATGCATCAGTTCACCGAGCAGCGTACTGCGGAAACACCTGATGAAATCTGGCTTGTCCAACACGAAAAAGTGTTTACGCAAGGTCAGGCTGGTAAAACCGAGCATGTACTTGCAGCAGGTGACATTCCCGTTATCCAATCGGACAGGGGTGGTCAAGTCACCTATCATGGCCCCGGACAGCAGGTCATGTATGTTTTGATTGATTTGAAACGGTCAAAAATTGGGGTTCGCCAGTTGGTAACTACAATTGAGAATACCGTGATCGAAACTCTGGCTCATTTTGGCGTGGAAGCATATGCCCGCCCCGATGCTCCCGGAGTTTATGTCTCAGGTAACAAAATATGTTCGCTTGGGTTGCGTATCCGCAAAGGGTGCTCTTTCCATGGTCTGGCACTAAATATTGCAATGGACTTGCAGCCGTTTTTACGTATTAATCCATGTGGTTATGCGGGCATGCAAATGATCCAACTCAGTGACTTCGTCACCGGAGTGACCATTGAAGATGTACAACCCGTTCTGGTGGAAAAATTCTGTCAGATCTTGGGATTCCAACTCATCGATGAAAGATGATATAATTTTTTAACATTTTTCAAAAAAATTTGAATGGATTTATTGCCCCAATGTTTCTGTGATGAGCATCGGGCAGTAAGTCACAATCTGAAGAATATAACTGGAACCGGCAACGATTATGAGTAAACCAATTCAGATGGAACGCGGTGTCAAATACCGCGACGCAGACAAGATGGCTTTGATCCCTGTGAAGACAGTCACCACAGAACGCGAAGCACTCTTGCGTAAACCTGAGTGGATGAAAATCAAACTTCCTGCAGACTCCAGCCGCATTCAGGGCATTAAAGCTGCAATGCGCAAAAATGGGTTGCATTCCGTCTGTGAAGAAGCCTCTTGCCCTAACCTTGCTGAGTGTTTTAACCACGGAACCGCCACCTTTATGATCCTTGGTGCCATCTGTACCCGTCGCTGTCCATTCTGCGACGTAGCACATGGCCGTCCGAATGCACCTGATGCCAATGAACCCATCAAGCTTGCGCAGACCATTCAGGATATGGGGCTGCGTTATGTCGTTATCACTTCTGTTGACCGTGATGACCTGCGTGATGGCGGTGCACAGCATTTTGCTGACTGTATCGCTGCTATTCGTGAAAAAAATCCATCAATTAAGATCGAAACTCTGGTGCCGGATTTCCGTGGCCGCATGGATCGTGCGCTGGAAATTCTGACTGCTACACCTCCTGATGTGTTTAATCACAATCTAGAGAACGTACCACGGGTTTATCGTCAAGTTCGTCCAGGTGCTAACTACGATTGGTCATTGAAACTGCTGGAGAAATTCAAGGAAGTTCACCCAGATATCCCAACCAAATCCGGCTTGATGGTGGGATTGGGCGAGACTAACGAAGAGATTTTAGAAGTCATGCGTGATTTGCGCCGCCATGGCGTTACTATGCTGACACTTGGTCAATACTTGCAACCAAGCCGCCATCATCTACCAGTTCAGCGTTATGTTAGCCCAGATGAATTTGAAGAAATGAAAGAAGCCGCGCTAGAGATGGGCTTTACCCATGCCGCATGTGGCCCATTTGTCCGCTCTTCCTATCATGCTGACTTGCAGGCTAAAGGCGTAGAAGTTAAATAATCTGTCGCACCACCGTCATAATGAATATTATGTTCGCTGTATTTATACGAAAAAAACCCGTCTTCTATGACGGGTTTTAAAAATACGTGATTCGAAATTAGATTGCGACAACGTTCGCAGCTGATGGACCTTTTTCACCCTCAGTAATTTCAAACTCTACTTTTTGGCCTTCAGCCAACGTTTTGAATCCGTCAGCTTTAATGGCGGAAAAGTGAACAAAAACATCTTTACTACCATCTTCCGGAGTGATAAAACCGAATCCTTTGGATTCATTAAACCACTTAACATTACCTTTAATTTTTGACATCAAACTTACCTTTAATAAAAAAAGACACAAACTTAGCGTCACGTACAGTACAACAAATAATTTAGTTCACTGTCTGCAACATAGATCACGAAATAATAACAAAATGTAAAAAACGAAAATCTCGCTTAATCACACTGATTGATTTTATACACCAATAGTGATTTCACAAATAAATTAGCGTTTTATTTTAATTTTGTTTACTTTTCGCTTTCTTGCCCTTTTCATGTTCCAGCAACCATCCTTTGATGTCCAGCCCGCCAGTATAGCCAACTAATTTACCATCATGGCCAATCACTCTATGGCAAGGCACAATCAATGAAATGGGATTACGAGAATTTGCCATACCAACCGCACGACAATAATTTACCGACCCCAGCGTTAATGCTAATTGTTTATAACTCCACATTTCACCATAAGGGATGGTGCAGAGCTGCTGCCAAACACGTTTTTGGAATTCAGTTCCCTGCATGCTTAAAGGAACTGTAAATGTCAGCCTCTTTCCTTTGAAATATTCCTGTAACTCTTTTACACACTGTTTCGTAATCGTGTTTTTAGATTCCGATTCTTTCTTTTCATTAACAAAATAAATACTGGTTACTCCTTCATCATCCGCAGTGATATGTACATAAGGCTTAGGAAATCCTTCTGGAGTATTTAGGTAATGATGGTACATAAACTGCCTCCATTTAATTTATTGTTAAAAATTTCTGTACTAGCCTAGATCTCTCTTTCATCAGTTTGCAATGATGAATTCGGTTACACATCTGACAATTTGATAAAGAAACCATACCGCCCTCTGATAATTAAAATTATGGCTCTGCCAATAAGATATGACACCTTATTTTTAATACCGCTCATTTAAAAAATGTAAAAATACCATATGTAGACAAAAAAACACCAATAAAAACCATATATAGCGTTTATTACATAAAATAATTATCTCGATATAATACACAAATGTTAGTTTTTATTATTATTAAGCTTCTATACCACTAAGAATTTTTACCAGATCTGTGATTATTTATGGCAAACACAATGATATGTATCCAATAGATTTCGAATTTCAGGGTATCTCTATGTGTATAACCTCCCTAATAATCGAGTGACTAGAATTAGAATCATCAGTCTGAAAGATAAAAGGTATACACTACTGGCAATTAATCAATGACATGAAAAGAAACCAGTTATCGTTGTTAATCATCGAATTTCATAGTAAGCAGTGATAAAAACCACCCATAAATGATGGCAAACTCTATCTTTTGTCATTATTATTAGTATTTCCCATGCTCCTTAATATAAAAAAACTTTATTTATATTAAGGAACATAGTAAAGTCCATTCATTGTTCTAAAAATAGATTTAAAAAATAAAACAACAAATAAAAATAAATTTTTAGTTTCTTAACTTTCAATAATGATTAATTAAAATAAAAATAATTTAACTGGTCATTTCAACATTACATAACAATAAATGCTGTCATTCAGAAACCAATGAAACTTAATTTTCATTTACTTTCAACCAATTAAGATAAAATAATGAGAGTTAATCTACGCCTCCTCAGAAAAATACAAAATAATAATAAAATATTGTTTTTTCAGAAACCATCCTTAAAGTTAAAATTTTCATAAAATACTTTCTTATAATTCTGATTATTAAAAAATAACTTTCTTATTTCTACCAGTTGCGATTATTTTAAAAATAAAGGTGTTCTTTGGTATTCAAAGATATCAATTTGAACATTGAAGAAAAAGATCTTTTTACTCATAGAATTATCTGATGCAGGTAAACCTACCCCAGAATTTCATTGGATCGTGTTATATGCCCAATGGATTCAGAGTTGCCTCAAGGTGGCAAGAAAGTGAATTCCCAGTCACATAGATAACGATGTGACCGGGATGAACGAGTGCAATCAACAAAGATACAACTTGAAAAACAACAGGCATAGAAGCCAACAGGAGTTACTTTACAACCAACATGACAGATGTAACCGACAACCTTAACGGAAACACAACATTAAAATTAACAATATCAAATTCCCACTAAAAAAATAGTACATAAAATCATCATAAATTCAGCCGACCCTGCAAAAAAACGGCCTACTAAGACAAGTGAACCATTTTTCTGTCTAACGATTTGTAAATTGTACTCTTTTTCGCCAATTACACGAATGCATAAAGATATTAATAAAATTTCACAACTTCCTGTAAAATCCCTTCACAATCCACTAAACCCATTGTTCTAAATAATATTAATTAAATAATTTTGACATTTAATATTTTCACTTTCATCATATTTTGTTAATGTTGTTTTACCTGTTAACAAAAAAACAAAATTTCCCATGCAAACACCAGATAGATCAGTGCCCGATATACCCATATCTGATACATCAATACCTGAGTCCCCCCTACCATATAAGGATAAGGCCTCTTCATTTAAAGAAGGTATTTTTGACAGTCTCCCTATCGCCATTGGCTATATTCCTATCTCTTTTGCATTTGGTCTCAGCGCGGTCAAACTGGGCTTTACTCCCTTAGAAGCCATATTTTTCTCATGCATCATTTATGCAGGAGCCAGCCAGTTTGTTATCACCGCCTTACTTAGCGCAGGAATGTCATTGTGGGTTTCTGCCTTGACCGTGATGGCAATGGATATTCGCCATATCTTGTATGGCCCTGCGTTGCGTTATCGCATTAAGCAAACATTATCGGAAAAGAAAACCATGATTTGGGCTTTTGGCCTGACTGATGAGGTATTTGCCGCAGCGACGACGAAACTGATTAAAGACCAGCGTAGCTGGAGTGAAAACTGGATGGTCGCCATTTCGGTATGTTCTTGGCTATCTTGGGTATTAGGTACTGTAGCAGGGACAGTACTGGGCAACGGTTATCTGGATTCATATCCTGCCGTTGAAGCGGCCATGGCTTTTATGCTTCCAGCTCTATTTTTAAGTTTTTTATTAGCCTCTTTCAAAAAACAAAATAGCTATTGCGTTACCGCTGCTTTATCGGGCGCATTGATGGGAATTACCTTTTTCTCAATCCCAATTGCCATTCTTACAGGAATTATGAGCGGCTGTTTAGCAGCACTTCTGCAAACTAAGAGCACGCCATTAAATAACAGAACATAACATGATTGATAATAAGATACTTTTTATCGGCCTTATTGTAGGCGCTGCGAACTTTTTGTTCCGCTACCTGCCATTACGTTTGGGAGCTAATCGTTCATCAGCCGGAACAGCGGGAAAAATGGGAGTCATACTCGATAGCATTGGTATCGCATCGATTTGTTCACTACTCATCATTTCAAGCATTCCTGATGTAATGAAAGAGCACCATAAATTTTTCCCAACGCTAATCGGATGCATGGCTATCTGTTTTTTCTTTTATAAAACCCGAAGCATCATCATTTCCACACTATCTGGTGCTATTGTTTTTGGAATAATATTCAAGGTATTTATGAATTAGGTATCAATATCAAAAGAAATATGATGATAATAAATAACTACAATTGCTAAATTTAACTTTTAATATAGTATTTGTATGGTTTTTAACAGAAGTTACTTTACCGGTTGAAACTAATAAGGTATCTAAACAATGGAAAGTTCATTCACTCCCACAGAAGAGTTACTTAATTGCCGTGTAGCACAGCAAAAAAGTTTTCCCTATCAAGAAATATTGCTCACTCGCTTATCGATGCATGTCCAGAGTAAAATTCTGGAAAATCGCAATAACATGCTGAAATTGCAAGGAATCAATGAAACCTTGTTTATGGCTCTGATGATTCTGGATACCAAAGAAAGTCGTAGCATTCAGCCATCAGAACTTAGCGCTGCATTGGGTTCCTCCCGTACAAATGCAACTCGTATTGCTGATGAATTAGAAAAGCAGGGCTGGATAGAAAGAAAAGAGAGCCATAACGATCGCCGTTGTCTCCATCTTCATCTGACAGAAAAAGGTTCAAGTTTCTTGAATGGTTTGCTTCCGCCTCAACATGATTGCCTGATTAAACTTTGGTCTGCGCTTGATCAAGAGGAGAAAAAACAGTTAGAGAAATTGATGCGTAAAATATTGAATCAATTAGATAGCATTGGGGATTGTTTGAGTAAGTGATTCTCTCTGCCCCGAACAGATTTGAATCAATGAAATACGCTATGGCAAGATGATTTAAAAAAGCTTTTCCGTTAGCCAATATCATCTGATAATTCATATGGCTAACTATTATCTTCAGATAATATTCAAATCCATATCGTTCGTTTTCCAGTAGTGTGACAACACACTACTGGAAACACTTTTGTCCCATAATTACCACATAGTAATTTAAGCTAAGAGCAAAAATGGAGATTCTCTATGAGTATTGATGAGAAAACGCAACTCCCATCGGGCCTAAAATTCCCAAATAAAAAACGACAACGCCGCAATATCACCATATTAATGACGTTATTCCTCCTTATCTCAATCACAATTTATGCTGTTTACTGGTTTCTCTTTTCGCGCCATCACCAAGAGACAGACAATGCCTATGTGGCAGGTAATCAGGTACAGATCATGTCGCAAATTGCAGGAAGTGTTACTACCGTCAATTTTGACAATACTGATTTTGTCAAAAGCGGTCAGGCTCTGGTACAACTTGATCCCCGTGACTCCGAATTAGCCTTGAAAAAAGCTGAAAATGAGTTAGCTAATACGGTTCGAACCACTCATCAGTACATGACTGACAGTAAAAAATATCAAGCGACTATTGAGCTAAAAAAAATTGCGCTCAGGAAAGCCCAAAATGATCTCAAGCGGAGGGAGTTTCTGGGGATCAGAGATTTAATCGGCAAAGAAGAGTTACAGCATATTCGGGAAACTGTCGCCACTGCTCAGGCAGATTTAGATATCGCTGTTGCCCAATACAAAAGCAATCAAGCCATTATTTTGGATACCCCTCTGGAAAAGCAACCTGCCATAGAAAAAGCAGCTTCTGGCGTTCGTGATGCCTGGCTCACCTTACAGAGAACCAAAATTGTCAGCCCTGTTGATGGTTATGTTGCACGCCGTAGCGTTCAAGTCGGATCCCGCATCAATTCAGGAACACCATTGATGTCTATCGTACCTACCAATAACATGTGGATTGAGGCTAACTTCAAAGAAACTCAGCTTGCAAACATGCGGATCGGGCAGCCCGTCAAAGTCACCAGCGACTTTTATGGTAGTGATGTTATTTACACAGGCAAGGTCATAGGTATTGATATGGGAACCGGCAGCGCTTTTTCTCTATTACCGGCACAAAATGCCAGTGGCAACTGGATCAAAGTTGTCCAGCGTCTGCCTGTCCGTATTGAGCTTGTTTCTGAACAACTAAAACAACATCCTCTGCGAATTGGCTTATCAACAAAAGTCACAGTGGATACAGAAAATACCAATGGACTGACTCTGGCGACCACTGAGCGTCAACACCCTGCATATCACACCAATGCTCTGACGGTAGATATGACTCCTGTTAACAAAATAGTTACTGACATTATTAATAGTAACTCAGGAAATAACATTTAAGGGGGCATCATGGTAAAAAGAGAACCTCTTACTGGCGCGAAACTGGCTCTTCTGACTATTTCGCTTTCAATGGCAACTTTCATGCTTGTTCTCGACTCTACCATTGCCAACGTCGCCATACCGACGATTGCAGGTAATTTAGGTGCCTCTAACTCGCAGGGAACTTGGCTCATTACCTCCTTTGGTGTCGCAAACGCAATTTCCATTCCCATCACGGGTTGGTTGGCTAAACGTATTGGTGAAGTGAAGTTGTTCCTCTGGTCTACTGCACTTTTTACTCTTTCATCTTGGTTATGTGGTATTTCCAACAGCCTTGGCATGCTAATCTTCTTTCGTGTTATTCAGGGAATAGCCGCAGGCCCCGTACTGCCCCTGTGCCAAAGTTTGCTGTTAAATAACTATCCGCCTGCTAAACGAAATATGGCACTGGCGCTTTGGTCTATGATGATTGTTGTTGCCCCCATATGCGGACCGATCCTTGGAGGATATATCAGTGATAACTACCATTGGGGCTGGATTTTTTTCATTAACATTCCCCTTGGTATCGCTATTATCTTTGTTGTAATGCAGCTATTGCGTGACCGGGAAACGCGAACAGAAATTAATCCGATCGATATTGTGGGATTATTTTTGTTAGTGGTTGGCATAGGCTGTCTACAAATTATGCTCGACCAAGGCAAAGAACTCGATTGGTTCAACTCTACTGAGATCATCGTCCTTACAATCATTGCCATTCTCGCACTAGTACTTCTTATTGTCTGGGAGTTAACGGACGATCATCCAATTATCGATCTATCACTCTTTAAAGAGCGTAATTTTTGTATCGGCACGTTAAGTATTAGCCTCGCATTTATGTTGTATTTTGGTACGATTGTCTTATTACCGCAGTTATTACAAGAAGTTTTTGGCTATACAGCAACTTGGGCTGGTTTTGCTGCCGCACCTATAGGATTGATACCATTACTGTTTGCTCCAATTATCGGTAAATTTGGGCATAAAATAGATATGCGCTATCTCGTGACATTCAGTTTCATCATTTATACTGCCTGTTTCTATTGGCGGGCATATACATTCGAGTCAGGCATGGATTTTACCGCTGTAGCATGGCCTCAATTCGTTCAGGGGTTTGCTATGGCGTGCTTCTTTATGCCACTGACAACCATTACATTGTCAGGGTTATCACCAGAAAGAATGGCTTCTGCATCTAGCCTGTCAAATTTTATCCGTATATTGTCAGGTTCAATAGGAACATCCATTACAACCACAACGTGGACACACCGTGAATCTATCCACCATTCCAATTTTTCAGAGTACGTCAATCCATATAATCCTAATTATCAGCAGATTCATTACCAACTGACTCAGTTAGGTATGAATGACCAGCAGATCTCCGCTTATCTGGCAAAACAGATCACTCATCAAGGATTAATTATTTCAGCCAATGAAATTTTTTGGCTTTCTGCGGGTGTCTTCCTGATTTTGACTTTATTGGTTTGGATGGCAAAGCCACCATTTTCTACCAGCGGCAAAGATCAAGGAGGAGCACATTAAGTCCATTGGATATAACCGCATCAACGGGAGCCAATGCTCCCGTCATAAAGATAAAAAACCTCACTTCAGTCAGCGAGGTTTTGAATATTTCAGACAAAGAATTCCAATTAAATAGTATTCGCAGAGTAATTAGTAAACACCACGATTGGGTTAAGCAAATCATCCGCAAATTTTAAGCTTTGGGCAGGATCAGATAAATCGAGCATCTGTCTATTATTAGCAATTTGCAGGCGGTTCAAGCAACAGCGTTTAATTTTTGGTGTAAATAATTCATAACGCTCAAACTGTTGGCTATACTCTGAATGCTGGGATTGATAACTCAAAATACAATCTGCCACGGCTTGCCAAAATTGTTCCTGCGCATATCCTGCCTGTTCATCAAGAATTGCCGCCATATAACGAAAGACACCATCAAATACATCGGATAAAATCGTCAATGTTTTCATCTGTTCCGGCATATTAACTTTCACTCGACTGGCTTTTTCTGGCAGTTCCGCGTCAGGGTTCATGACCAGAATTTCTTCTGCCAAATCTTTCATAAAGATGTATTGTGGGACATGGTTTTCCAGCACCATGATGATGTTTTCTCCATGTGGCATAAACATCAGATCGTAAGCATACAGGCAATGCAGCAATGGCACAAAATAGCAATTCAGGTAGCGGTATATCCATTCTTCAACTTGCAACCCTGATGCCGATATCAAAACAGGTAAAAACGCTTTTCCATGTTGATCATGGTGCAATAACGCCGCCATCGTCATGAGCTTTTGGTTAGGCTCAATCAATTGCAATGGATTTTCCCTCCACAATGCCGCCATCATTTTCTTATAAGGGCTATCCTCCTGAATCGCCTGTTCATAATAACTGTTTCTGAACCCCATGCTGGCAACTTCCCGTAAGATCCGGAAACCACAACCTTGCAAAACTTTATCCCCTTGCACCAAATCAAACAGCCAATCGTTGATACCGGGCGTTGTCGCCATATAATAAGGTGATAAACCTCGCATAAATCCCATATTAAGGATAGAGAGAGACACTTTTACATAATAACGTTGAGGATGGCTGCGATTAAACAGGGTTCGTATTGACTGCTGCGCCTGATAAATATCAGTTCCCTTACCCAAATACACCAACTTCCGGCGGGCAAGGTCGTGAGCAAAGACGGAAGGTAATTTATTTTGCCATTGCCATGGGTGGAAAGGCATCAACAAATACTCTTCAGGATTCAGCCCCAAAAAAATGAGTTGATGATTAAACTTATCAATCTCAGATCGCCCTAACTCCTGCTCCAACAGTTGTTGGTAACTAAGTTGTTCAATACAGGCAAAATGGGCTTTACTCTTATGGGCAGCCAACCATACCAAACGCATGTCGGAAGCAGATTCTGGACTAAAATCTTGGAAATCTTCTGCATCAAAGCCGATACGCCCATTGTTGGCCACAAAAATGGGATGCCCTTCCATCATTTCCGCTTCAATAGTCTGAAAATCGGCATTGATCAGCTCTTCCACATTAATACCATTGCGGTGATACTTAAACGCACTGCTATGTAGTGTGCTGGTCAGTTCTTCCAGATAAGTCGGCATCACGCTATCACTGATGCCCAGCTGCTTTTTAAATTCAATGACAAAAGTAATGAGATCTGGTTCAACCCAATCCCCGGCCTGTATTTTCCGCAATGAATCAGCATCAATCAACCAGTGATCCAATGCCAGCCTACGCGCCCGAAAATAGTAGTTAACTGAATATTCATGATTATCCAAACAATAACAGTGATAACCGTCTTGATCAGTTTTTTCCGTCAATTGTTCTGGGAACAGTAAACACTCGTGGGAGAATTCTGAAATGGCTTTCCGCAAGTGAAGACGATTGACTTTCTGCCAAATAACCGGGTGTAAATGACTGACAAAGGCATGATTCTGGTTGGTCAGTCTCGATAATAGATTTGTTTGCAATGCCATTCGGTGCTGTTCCCTTGTGCAAAATGCCAGCCCAGCGGTTTTATGTGGTAGCTGTACCGTTCTTTCATAAACAAAACCCGCCCGTAAGTTGAGACGATGAATTTTTTCATTCCGAATGTCCGGCTCAACTACGATTCGATTAATCGCAGGATTGCTGAAGACAAAAGCAAGTACCGTCTGAAAAATACTCCATGTGAACTGTCTTATTTTCCGATCTGACGGAGCAACCAGAATATGTATCCCCATATCATCAGGACGGGCTGGATAATATTTCCCTATCAGATCAGTTTGTGCACAATAACATTCCAACAGAAAAGCAGGTTGCCCTTGATATACTCCGATGAAAACCGAAGCAGGCTGACGGATGAGTAAATCTCGATAAAAATCGCCCACTTGCTGCTTAGTCTGCCCTTGCATTCCCCAATAACAGGCATAGTCCCGATTAATCCAATCAGTAATAATTGCAATATCGTCTGTCAAAACCAGCGGACGTAAGGAGAATCGGCCTAACTCAGGAAACGTTTTTTCAAATGATACAGTGGCAACAATAGACATCAGATAACCTCTTCACTAACCACACCAAATTGTTGGAATGCAATACTTTTCTCTATCACATAATGTTCAGTTCCCGTGATTTCCTGAATAAGATTGGAATTACGATAACTCGCCATTCCCAGATCAGGTGTCACAAAACCATGGGTATGCAGTTCGACATTCTGTACGAAGATTTCATTGTTATGGTCAATGCTGTAATTGCGTTGGACGTCATAGCGCCCCTGTTTATCCCAGCGAATAAGATGTTGTATACCTTCGATAAAACCGGGAGGTTGATACTGATAACCCGTAGCAAGCACTACACCTTCCGTTATCAGAGAAAACTCGGCCTCCTGCTCTTGCTGGTATAAATCCAGTACCAGTTTCTCTGTTTCATCTGGCTCTGTTGCCACATGGCGTACTTGCTGCAATTCGCTATTGGTATATAACGCAGCATCCAGTTTCCCACTCAGTCGCTTGATGTACATCAAATCGAAGATTTCATTGATGAGTGAACTATTAATGCCTTTATAAAGTGATTTTTGTCTACGATTCAGTGCCTCACGTTTGTTTTCCGGCAAACTATAGAAATAATCCACATATTCAGGTGACGTCATTTCCAATGTCAGTTTGGTATATTCGAGAGGGAAGAAGCGCGGGGAACGTGTCACCCAATTAAGCTGGTAACCGTAGGCATCAATATCCTCAAGCAGATCGTAAAAAATTTCCGCTGCACTTTGCCCGCTTCCCAATACAGTAATGGATTTCTTCTGTTGTAGGATGGTTTTATTTTTTAAATAACTCCCTGATGTCACCATCTTCTCAGTAAAACTTATTCTTTATTAAATAGAAAGTTACGATAAACATCATTGATAAATTAATTTAAAAATCAATATGTTACGCTAATATAGCGTAATTTCTTTTTGTTTTATTTATAATCAATGGCGACAAAGTGGCGACAGCCATTCCCCTATTTTTGTTTAACCTAAGAGCTTCGTTAATATCCTTAACGAAGGATTAGATAAAATAGCACCAACTCTATTAAAGATAATGAAGATGTTTACCAAAAAAAGGAATATCAAAATTGAAGCAATAAATTTCAGTTTCTCGTTCCCTTCAAGGCCGCATAAATCCTGAATTCTTTAACATGATGTGGTTTTGTCTTTTGATCCATTCACTCCCGTAAAATAGAATTTTCCCTTTAATATCAATGCACTGATATTTTCCCCGTGATCCAATCTTGATCCAAAAACTGTAATCCCCTGAAAATCTTTTCACTTATTTCATTTTGGTTTTTTCCCCATATCGCCAGTGCTGGCGCAGTCTGGCTGTGTGCTTTGTAGAATTTTAAAACTGAAATATTTTTTTGATCCAAAACGTGCAGGCGGGTGCGGTGTAGTCCGTTTTACGTCGGGTTTACTTTTATTTCGTGGGAATTGTGCCGCGTGAGCACGATGCAGGGACGCGATCCAAATTAACCACGCGCGTGAGTTAGCTCGATTGATAATGGTACTGTGTGCGTCTGATTGCGTTTTATGACGGGTAACGAACTTGAAGAATAAAAGAGCGAATAATATTGCCATTAAAAATAATAGGTATAATACCTATAAAAATATTGACCTATCGATCTTTTGTAGGTATTATACCCACACACTAACAAAGTGGAGGGTTGATGAGCAGTGCAGAGTTAATAAAACGCCTAATGGCTGACGGATGGATAAAAGCGAGACAAGACGGTAGTCATGTGACGTTAACCAAGCCGGGAGTCATGAAGATAATCACCGTACCTCATCCCAGAAAGGATGCTTCAAAAGGGATTATCCGGCAGGCACAAAATATTTCAGGATTGAAATTGCTGTAACACAAGGAGCGGTCTGACCGCTCCTTCTCTGCGCTACTCATCATAAAACAACGAGGTATATTATGATTTATCCACTCTTTATCTTTAAAACAGAAGATGGGTTTGACGGTTACTTTCCCGATGTTGAAGGCTGTTTTTTCGCTGGCAATACCTTGGAAGAAGCTATCCGTGATGCTGAAAAAGCTTTCGGACAGTACATGGAAGTTTTGACTGAGCAGGGCGGGTATGTCCCCGCACCTAAAGACCCATCAGATTATATCAGTGATTCTCGCTTATCTGAGGATGGCGGGGTAATTGCGCTTATTGAGTTAGAGCCAGCTAAATATGAATCAAAGGCGGTTAAATTTAATTTAACCATGCCTGGCAACCTATTAACCGCGATAGATCGCTACATTGAGAAAAATGGACACTATAAAAACCGTTCTGCTTTCCTCGCTGAATTAGCCAGAAAAGAAATGGTTCATCCCTAATAGACTAGGGCAGGAAACTGCCCTGACTCCAAATTAGCCAATCACTGGCGAATACTTCTGTTTCAGCCCATCGGATTTATGCGCTGTGTTGCGTATCGCGCTGGCGTTCTCCGGGGTGCCTGTGTTGTGATGGGTATGGGCGGCGGTCAGTTCAGCCAGTTCTCTGACTACATCCAGCGTGTCTAACATCAGGGTCATCACGTTAAGTTGCTGGCTGCCCACCCAGACCACGGGCGCGACAATCTCTTGCTTGGCTCCGGCGATGCTCTGGCGAAGCAGGCCGATTTTTTCTATCAGCTTCTGGCCGACGTCGATATTCGCGTCTTTTCCCACACTGGCGACCAGATTGGAGGAGGTCGCCACGCTGTAATCCCCATCAGCGATGTGCTGGACAGCGCCCGCCAGTAAGGCAGATGTGCCCAAGACGGTAACTTTATCCGTGGCCTGTATGGTGGTTTCCCGTGCCACTACGGTGCGCTTTTCTGTATCAGCCTTAACTTCGCGGTGCAGGGACGATTCATTAATGGTCTGGTCTGTCTGCCGGATCCAACTGCCCTCCTGCGTCACGCGCTGCGACACTTCCGCCCGCTGCTGCTGCAACTGCTCACCCGGCTTGATATCGGGCAGGGTGTTGCCCTGGCTCAGGGTCTGGCGGATAAAGGGCTTGTCCGGGCGGCCGCCCTCGAACGCAATTTCTACCATTGTGCCGATGGGCGGATACTGGAACATGCCCGATTCACCACCCGCCATTGGCAACGGCAGCGGAACTGCGCGATAAACCGGAGCGGCAGCGTCTTTGCCGTTATCATCCAGCAATTGCACATCAACCGCATAGCGCGGGCGGAACGGATCGGAAATATCGCCGCTGGCCGTGTTTTCGGTGTGCGCCTCAATACGGGCAAATTTGGGCAAGTGCAGTCCGGCCGATAATTCAGGGTAAGCAGCATCCATCTGACGCTGGGCGGGGGTTTTGTTCTCCTGCTGGCCTTTGGGCAACCATGTGATGGCCATGTTTTCATTGGTCAGGTTGACCTTGTTCAGCCGCTGCTGATTAACCACAAAACCCGGGCGCAATGACTGGATCATAGGAATCGTCATCGTATTCCCCGCCGACTGGCTCTGGCTGAATTCATTGGGGATTTCGACGGGCTTTCCGGCAAACATCGCCTGTGCCCAACTGCCCAGATACACCGAACCATCCGGCAATTGTTGCCAGATATAATCTTCAATGGCGAAGACCTGCCCCAAGTTCGCCAGCAACTGATAGCCTGTGCCGTTATGGGTGTAGTGCGGGATCGGTTTATCGGTATAGGGTGCCTGCGGCAAGATAAAGGTCAGCCCGCTGTGCTCCTGCAACCAGTCCACAATCTGACGCAAAGTCGGATGCTGGAACGAGCACGGCCAAGGGCGGTCAAACACCCCGACCAGCTCACGCACAAATAAGCGCTGGTAACCGTTCTGGGCAGGCTGCGACCGCTCCACATAGCCCGTAAACCAGCGCAGCACCAAATCGGTGTAACCCACATCCAGCCGGACAAGTTTTCTGGTGTAATCGGTGGCTGTCTCGGCCGTGATAAAGCCCCGGCCACAGGATGACAGTTCCAGCATCAGATTGGCGTCAACCAGATGCACTTCATCCCCGGAGAGATAAAGTCGGTTAGTCGGTTTCATTGACTGCCCCTATTTTGTCATTAATCGGTTTCAGCACCTTTCGTTCAAACCAGCTTAACTGTTCCGGCTCTTCCTTGGCGGTACTGCCACCCTGCCCGGTCTGCTTTTTGGCCGGAATATTGCCAGCCGCACGGGCATCGCGTTTCTCCGACACCGATAAATGTTCCCGTAAGGTAAAAGTCACCTGCCATGCCTGCTTGCCGTCCACCTTGCTGGCGTCAATCGTACCCGTGAACGTGCCAATGCGAAAATTGATGGCCTGTGCGGTCAGGTTGGCGACCCGGTAGCGTTTCAACTGACCATTTTCTTTGGCTTCCGCCAGTGCAAACAGGCGCGAGAAAGTTTTCTGTTCGGTAAAGGGAATAATCCCCGTGATGCGCAACTCTTTCGGCTTAATGCCCTGTTCCGCCACTGCGGTGCTGGACGACTGCCCGCTCTGGTCTTGATCCTGAAACATGACAGAGGGGGTCACGGTCAGGCTTTTTAACGGGATGGCCTCGCCATCAAGGGCGAGGGTGATAATCTGGCTCATGGTTTAGCATCCTTTCTAATGAACTTAGGTCGTCCCCGACAAACAGGGTTGCCAGTGTATACACGGCGTCCGGTTCCGGTATTTCCTTGCGCATCTTCTCGGCCAACAGTGCGCCGTAGCCTGTTCCGCGAAATGCCCAGACGGAGGCGGTTTTACCCATTGCCCCACTCAGGGCATCACTGACTTGCTGCAAGGCGTTTTGTCTGGCGGTGGTAAATCCGCTTAACTGTGCTTTTAGTCCTGCAAGGCTGCTGCCCGCGCTGGCCTGTGCCTTGGCCTGTTCAATCAATTGGGCATTGGTGGCCAAGCGGCTACTTGCCGTTGACAATGGCTGCGGCAATGGCAACCCGCCGCCCTGTTTGCCCGGCAGTTGCATTTTGCTGATGCTCAGGCGTTCGGCGGTTTTTGCCATGCGCGTGACTTGGGAAAAGACCGGCAACGGCAACACGGAAGAAAATTGCGTTAGGTGTTGCATAAATTCAGCGTGGGTCTTGGCACTGACCATCAGCACAAGGGCATTCAGGTGACCTGCACCCATGAGTTTATTTGACAGGTAATGAACGGCGTTGGCCGGGCTTAAGTAACTGCCACTGTCGGCCTGCTGCCCGACCCCGTAGAGAAACGGGTGTACGGGCACGATGCTGGCCGACAGCCCCGACAGCGCCGGGGACAATTGCAGGGTTTTACGCTGCCAGTGCATTATTCGGGTTGCTCCGGCCAGTTAATATCAGGCACATCGGTACAATCAATCCGATTGAGCAACACCCGATATTTACGCCATGCGGTTAATGCGGTTTTCTCCTCGTCGGTGGCGATATCCAAATTGACGGCATCCTGACAGATATCAATTTTTTCTCTGGCAACCTTCAGCAATTGCCGTTTTTGAGATTCTGCAATGACAATATGCTGCTCTTTAGACATTGGCGGATTGATATGTGCTTCGACCTCTTTTGCGGTCATTTTTTTCATGCTTTTTAATTTTTCGCGAATGTCGAAAAACACCGGACGAATGGCGTCATATTCCTCTTTCAATGGCTGATATTTTGACTCGGCATGATTGAAGGCCTCTAAGGCGTTATTGTGTCGGGCTGTAGCTGCATCGACTAACTGATACCGTTTATCCATCTCACCCTCTGGTAGCCCGTTTTCAGCCGCTTGGTTTAATTGAACGGTTAATTCGTTCAGTTCTGATAATGCCTGCTGTAATTGTGTCTCAGCGTCAATAAAGGCAGGTTCTTTCTCAGAAATGAATAATGCTAACTCCCCGATCCTTTCAACGGTTGCAAGGTGTTCATCATCATATCCCCAGACTTCGTTATTTTTATTTTTGTAATAATTCATTAGATTAACTCCAGCCATTTAATCAATTTTCCCTCTCCTGATGAGATGCGGGCGCTATAGGATGACCCCGGAGGGACTATCATGAGAACAGACGAAGAGACAGCATTTCCCCTGTAATTAAACGTCCCCGGATTTTCAATGCCATTGACACTCGCACCCACTGAGCAGCCTTCATCCGACGAGGAGGCAGTCACAATAAAAGACAGGGCTTTTTCTGACAGGTTTGTGTATGTCGAGCCTAAAGAGCGCGATCTCGTCACATCACGCCAGGATTGATTAATCCCCATGAGCCTATCGGTAACCGCTTTCTGGCTCATGACGTGTGTTGCCGATGAGCCAGTGGCGTAAATAACTGACGATTTATCCAGCTTCACACTGAGACTGGATGATAATGATGAGTTTGTTACGTAGTCTGTGATATCCAGCCAGTCATTCCACGCCCCAGCCCACGCCTTACGCGTTCTGATGAACATTTTGTTTTCGTATGCACTGAAAGCCAGTAATGTCGGCCAGACGTTGTTGCCTATCTGCACGACTTTTATTGCGCCGTCGACCGGAGGGGCGTCAGCGGGGATGGGCAAACTTCCGCGGATCGCAACCCCAAAACCGTTCATCAGTTGTTCAGATATAAGCGTTGAACCATTCAATTCTTTCGGTTCAATATTGGCTTTGAATCTTAATTTGTTGCCGACACTTTCGTTGGTTGCATAATTTCCGGCAGCTTGCTTACCTGCAAGGGCATCAGTGACTGCTTTCTGACTCATGACCAGTGAAGAATTCTGGCCTGTGCGCGGTGCAATAGCAGCCTTATCCAACTTCCCGTTCACAGTGGCATTCGTCGCATAATCCCCTTTAGGTTGTTTCCCATCCAAGCCATTTTTCAATGCCTGTTGTGTGGCATAGTCCCCTTTCGGTTGCTTTTCATCCAGACCACTTTTTAATGCCTGCTGAGTAGCATAATCCTGTTTCACCTTGCCCATCTCTTGCTTCATAGTGGCAATATCACGGTCACTCAGTGTTCCTTTGCTACGCAAATCAGTGACATTTCCGTTGCTATCAATACTGGCGATGGAAAAGACATAATGCAGATAACCCGCCGCATCAACAGAGTTTTTAAGGTCATTTGCGGCGGTAATTTTCACCACGGTTTTCCACTGGCTCACCAGATTGCCCTGATAGCTAAAATCGGCATACACGCGAGTATTTCGCATCGCATTCAGTGTCTGATCAAATTCCAGCACACCACGCAGTCCGCCCACGTAAGCCAGCCCCTTTTTCACCAGATACTTTTCACCCTGACGCACCACCGCAAAACCATCATCAAAAAACGCCGCTTCTCCGTAGCTGTCGGTATTAATCAGGCGCTGCATGTCATCCATGCCCGACAAACGCGCGGTAAAGTCAATCTGCCATGTTTCCGCGGTTGTGGTGATGGCGGTTTCTTTCGCGGCACCGTCAAATTCCA
>NZ_CAWQTY010000010.1:0-6078 GCF_963897815.1 Xenorhabdus sp. Sc-CR9 | reverse complement strand
GACATTCCGTGAAACCCTTCGCCACTTTTTTCATACCACTTTGCCAGAAAAAGCGAAAGAACTCACGACTCGACTGACTGACAACTTTCAGATTTTAAAACCTGCATCTTCAAGTTAGATTGGTATAGAGGAACTATAAACAAAGATCGTGTTGATACACAAGGAATTAGTTTTACATTTTCATTCGATTTTGATTTAACGACGACTTATAATGATTTTATAAAAACCAACAAAGATAACATTACAAGTATTCCTTTAGAGTTCTATAAGATAGAATGGATGACTTTCGCAAATGAAAAAATCAGGCAGATAAACAAACCATTTAAATCATTATTCATTGATCCTACACGACTTCATCCCACCTATGGGAAAAATCAATATATTTATAATGTGATAACATCTGCATTAAGTAGAGAAGAACAAGCAGTATTGGGTATCAAATATAGACAATTAAAAGAAAGTTTTAATATTGATAGTAATGTAACTAACATCAATGATAATTTGGATTCAAATAATGAAATTTCAGACAAAACAATAAAAATTGTTGCAGACATCTCTGGGGGAACTAATTTAGAATCTAATTTGCAATTAGCATTAGATGGTGTAACTCTTCCATACATTGGTAAAGGAGAACAACATAAAGTACAAATTAAACTTGCTTTACAAAATAAATCTAACACTGTAGATGTTCTATTAATAGAGGAGCCAGAAAATCATCTATCTCATATGAATCTAACATCACTAGTTAGTTTTATTGAAAAAAAATTATCAAATAAACAATTGTTTAGCAGTACTCATAGCTCATATGTTATGAATAAATTAAGTATCGACAAACTATGCTTACTTGCTAATGGATATAAACAGCTAAATAATATCGATTGTGGCACAGTGAAAAAATTAAAAAGGCTACCAGGTTACGACACATTGCGTGCAGTCTTATCCTCTAAGGTGATACTTGTTGAAGGCCCTTCTGATGAACTGATTTTAAAAAAATATTACTATCAAATAAATGATAAGTTACCAGAAGAAGATGGTATAGATATTATTGTTGTCAGAGGGATCGGGTTTAATAATTATCTAGAGATCATTAAACATACTGGAGTGCATACCAGAGTAATGAAAGATAATGATGGTAATTATGATAAAAATGTCAAAAAATATATTGATGAATATAAAGGCTATGATTTCATCAAGATTTATTCTTCCGAAGAAAATGAACAGTATTCTCTTGAGCCGTTACTAATTGAGACAAATAGTGATAATGAAGAACTATTAGATAAATATGCAAAAATATCATTATCTGCTAGGACATATAAAGAATTTGAAAAGGAAATTAATTTATTAGAAAAAATTAGCTTTTTAAAAAATTGGTACAAAGATGAGGGCGGAGCAGGAAAGAAAAAGGTAGATGCAGCAATGAGAATCTTTGAATCCAACGAGAAAATAAAATATCCAACTTTTTTCGAGAGTATTTTCGACTATGAGTAATAAACTTATTATAGCCTGTGCCGGAGCAGGAAAAACACATCGTATCGTTAGTGAGGCTATAAATTCCGTAAAAGAAGGAGAGAAGATATTAATAGTCACCTATACAATAAATAATCAAGAAGAGATCTATGAAAAATACAAATTGTTAGGTGGTAATGATTATGATAAGTTTAAAGTAAAAGGTTTTTTTCTTTTTTATTGGAAGATATTATTCGCCCGTATCAAAATATCTTTTTCCATAAAAGGATCGAATCTCTTATCTTTAATGATAAAGACCCGCACAAGAATAATGGACGGACTATGCTTGGAAGAAAAGAAAAACTGAATGATGGAACTGTAAATCCTATGTATTATCTTTCTAAAGATGGCACTAAAGTTCACTCTACTTATATTGCAAAATTATCTAATCTTATAATAAATGAAACCAAAGGATTACCGATAAAAAGACTAGAGAAAATATATGGCAAAGTGTATTTTGATGAAGTCCAAGACTTAGTGGGTTGGGATTATGAAATATTGAAGTGGTTATCTAAATCCTCAAAAATATCTCTCACTTGTGTTGGGGATTTTCGTCAGACAATTTACCAAACAGCAATAACAAATAAAAAACCAATTTTAACAATAGATAAAATTGAATTTTATAAAAATAGAAAATTTGAAATAGAAGAAATATCTGAAAGTAAACGTTCTATTTTAGAAATTTGCAAACTGTCAGATATGGTTCATTTTGGTATGAAATTTTCATCAACAGCATCTAATGTAAACATAAATAATGATGAGATATCAAAGCATGTTGGAGTTTTTATAGTAAAAGAGTCAAACGTGAACAATTACCTAGAAAAATATAATCCTGTAGTATTAATGCCAAAGATAACAAGTGGTAATAAATATAATATAGAATCTTTGCGAAAAATCACTTATGGTAAATCAAAGGGCTTGGGTTTCGATAGGATTATAATTATTCCTACTTCTAAATATATAGATTTTCTTTGTGGAAAAAATACGATTTTTGACACGCAAAAAACTGAATCATCGAGAAATAAGTTATATGTTTCCCTAACCCGTGCTCGTTACAGTGTGGCCATAATTTTTCCTGATGAAATTCCCGACACTTGTACTCTTACTGTGTGGAATCCCTAAAAAATATAACGTGAAAAATATTAACTACTTTCTAACTAAGTTGATAACCTCAAAATTTTTCCAATGATAAAATAGAAGTTACTATCGCTAGCAAGACCAAAGTAGAGATATTTACGGGTAATAGGAACAATGAAACCTGTCCCACTACCGACAATGTAATTAATCGTGCTGTTATCTGTAGATTGAGAGTATTTGTGAATTCGAATCGTCCATGTCATTGCTACAAAATAAAAAACTTGTTAATCTGAACCGACTCACTCACCATCACATGATGGTATATAGCTGTAACAGCTATAAAACTCCCGTAGCCTGCAAGGGAGAGCAAGTATTGCGGTACATCTGCGCACCTTTGGAAGCAGATATTATCAGACATAAACCCCTTGTCTAACAATGAAGGTTTTTTAAACTAAAAAATACTCCAAAAGAGCATTTTTATACTATCAACTAAGCGCATTGAACGTTAAATCATGCAGCTCACGCCATACCATAAAATTATTCTTACACACCACATTCATACTGCTACGATTTCTGTTTGAAATATTCAGCAGATAACTTTTCTGCATCCAAATAATTAACACATAACTGTTGTTTGACACTTCACCTTGCGGTGTTTTGCTGTGCCTGCTGGCATTTCAACTCTCGGACCACTTTTGCTGACTATTTGCGGATTTAAGGCGTCACTTTTTGCCGGTTTACCGCTGAAAGTGACGCCGCAGCAAAAGGATAACCTGACTATGACAGGCTCACGCCTGCTTAACCACACAGTGCATCTGACACTGCATTCTATAGATTAAAAAAGTATCAAAAGGAGAACCTGACGATATCGAGGCTGGCTTTTTGCCGGTGGGGATGACCTGCTAATGCAGGCGGCAGTACCGCGTACTCAACCGATACCCCGTAATACCTCAACAAGCGTTCACTCTGGCGCACAGATATTCGTCAGGGACAAAGCCGGTATTTCCTGCTTTGTCCGCACTGTCGCGCGCCAGAGATCGCATATTGATAGGTTAAGTAAGGAGAAGCCGATGAGCCGATTGATTATGGAATTAAAGTTTTTTGCCCGTCAGGGAGGTGGCAGCCATAAAACCTGTCATGACCGCATTCGGATTGCGGGGCGTTTAGGCGCGTTGTTATTGAGCCTGAATATTCAGGTTAAAAGCCTCGGCCATTTAAAAACCAAGCACGTAGAGCATTACGTTGATGCCCGTTTATCTCAGGGTGTTGCCAAGCGAACAGTGCAGAATGAAATGTCTGCGCTGCGTAATATTTTCCGCATGGCAGGCAGGGAGAAACTGGAAACCTCTCCACGTTTGAGTAATCAGGCATTGGGATTAAGTGGAGCCAGCCGCGCCGGAACGAAGCAGGCGATCCCTGACACCACGTTTCAGGTTGTTTATCAGAAAGCCCTTGAACGGGATGCCGGATTTGCGCTCACACTAAAACTTGCCCGTTTTATGGGGCTGCGTTCTCGGGAAGCAGTGCAGTGTAGTGCTTCATTGCAAAGCTGGCGAAAACAATTAGAGCAACCAGAGCCAAAACTGTATGTTGTTTTCGGCACAAAAGGCGGCCGACCAAGGAAGACCCGTGTACTGGATGTTGCTGCGGTGAAAGAAGCTGTAGAGCAGGCGGTGGCTATTGCGGAGCAACGCGGTGGCAGGTTGATTGATAAACCGGATCTCAAGCAGGCCATGAACTACTGGCGGACACATACCACAAAGATTGGATTAAAGGGCTGCCATTCTCCCCATAGTTTGCGGTATGCATGGGCGCAGGAAGCACTGGTGTTTTACCAACAAAATGGTTTTAGCCGTCAGGAGGCAAGAGCACTTGTTTCAATGGATTTGGGGCACGGTGATGGTCGCGGGCGTTATGTTGAGCGGGTTTATAGTCGTTCAGCTTAGCAGTTCAGTTATTGAGATAGATAAAACAATCAGTTAAAGTAACCCCGCCATTGGCAAAATCCAATGGTCAGGGTTTCGCATCCCTGAGTATCCAAACACTGGTAGGATGTTTCTGCCAGTGCGTCTGCTATCGCCCTTTCAATGGCGGTTCAGGTGGGGGAGGCTTCGGCCTCGCCGGTGGATACTCCGGTAATGCGAACCTTGCTTGAATCGCCACCATCAATATTAATTAATGGGAAGGGGTAGCAGGAATGAATAATGTTAGAAATGACTGGCATCAGGCCGATATTATTGCTGCATTACGTAAGCGTGGAACAACCTTAGCGGCTGTTTCTCGTGAAGCGGGACTCAGTTCATCGACATTAGCCAATACACTCAGCAGACCGTGGCCGAAAGGCGAATGGATTATTGCTAATTATCTCAATATTCACCCATCAGAAATCTGGCCTAGCCGTTATTTTGATATGAACGGTAATCTTGTTGAACGTAAAGTTCGCGATAGCACTGCCAAATAACTTCATACCCCAGCCGTGAGGTACAGTAACATTCAATATCATCCATTTCTCATGGCTGCATAGCTCCTAAATAACGAGCATGAATATGCAATTGCTTTATGTGTAATATATGCAAATTAAGATGAAGTTTTATGGGGGTATTTAAGGGGGTATATTGTTGCTTTTTTAAAATAAAAATCACTATTAATCAATTTATTATCTTATTTTAAGTACTCCTGTGATCTCCGCCATGATTTGTCCAGTACCGTCTTTATCGTATTGAAATTATTGATACCTTTGAAAAGGATATCTTCCCTTATATCGGTCATCGTCCCATATCAGAAATTAAACCTTTGGACAGATGGGAGCCAATCAGCGAGGAGAAGTATTACTGGTGCGTTATGACGGTGATTTGGCACTGGATGGCACTTCGGAAACCATTCATCACTATGACGGTGTTATCTGGCGTCCGGTCAGCGACCGCGATTTAAAGCGGGAAATGGTGGCGGCTTTTATGGAAGAAAAAATGCCGTATTCACCTCATGGCATTGGCTCTGCCGTGGATGCCCTGAAATTACAGCTTCCCATGATGAACGCACCAGAACGCCATTTAATCGGGTTCAGTAATGGTGTGTTTGACCTTAAAATCGGCCAGTTCCGACCTCATCACAAACATGACTGACTGCACTGTTTATGGTGCTGGCAAACCGTTACGACTGGCAGTTATTTCTGGAAGTCACCGGCGCACTGGCTGAATACGACCAGCATTACCTACGTAAGAAAAGTAAACAGGGCATTCGCAGCAATCTGAGCCTGAATATCGATACCGCTATCGAATGGCTTCCGAAACTGACAAGGGATAACCAGCCAGAAGAATAACTTTTTTCACACAGATAAAGATTTCCTAAAAATATAAAAAAGTGTTCATTACTGTTCACCTTATGATTTAAACCAGATATATCAATGTATTGTAGGGTGAATAGTTATTTTTAAACTGTTCACAAGTCTTCACCTCTGTTCACCTTTTTCTGATTTAAAGGTGAAGGGTTGAGTGA
>NZ_CAWQTY010000009.1:0-6109 GCF_963897815.1 Xenorhabdus sp. Sc-CR9 | reverse complement strand
ACCGCTTCCAGCTTAAATTCAACGGAATAGTGGCGTTTGGTCGGTTTCAATTTCATTGTCATACCTCATTGTCATGTTAATAACATTAGCAGGCTTTTGAGGTGTCCGGATTTAATGTACTACTACAAACTGATTGCCGGTGAGGTGCAGACGCAATATGCTGTCTGTGCCCCGACCGGAGAACCGCTGGCGCTGTTTGACCCGCAAGGCCACCGTGTCTGGCGCCGGCCGCCGCAGAGCCTGTACGGGCTGCGTCTGGGGGTATTGGGGGAAAATGCGGAACTGAACCCGGGCTTAAAATTCGCCGGCCAGTGGCTGGATGAGGAAAGCGGGCTGGTCTACAACCGGTTTAGGTATTACTCGCCAGTGGCCAGTTGTTACCTGACACCGGATCCGATTGGCTTACAAGGTGGTTTTAATCCCTATTCATACGTCCTTAACCCAACCAGTTGGATCGACCCATTCGGGTTAGCACCTTGTCCAACCCCGCCTAAAAAAAATCAACCTAACTAAAGATGGTGTTCAGCATGTTAAGGATAGGCATGTTGGTAACGTTCCTGGCTGGTCACACAAGAGTAAGTGGACTCTCAATAATGCTGATGTCAAATCAACCATAAGGAATGTATTCCGTAAGCCAGATAGAGTTATTCGCGATGGTGATCGTTTTATATATGAAAAAACTTTGAAAAGGGATGTAGGTATAACCCCAGAGGGGGAAATGTTGAATAAAGTAAGGGTTGTGACTGAATCAAATGGTGATCTAGTTACGGCATTCCCGCAAAGTGTGTTTAAAGATCTTAAGCCAACCGATGTGATTTTTTGAGGATATTATGGGACTAGATATACATTTTACGACAAAAAATAATGAAATTATTCATGTTGTTATGAGCGAAACCCTACATTCAAATATATTCTCCTCTTCAACCAGATGGAGTAGTGCAAAGAATTTAAGAAAGATTAAGGATTACTATAAAACTGATTGTTTATTGAAGAACAAGGATGCCAGTTCTTTTATTCACGAATTGTCTGAAATGAAAGACAGAATCATTGAAGGAAAAGATGAGCTGCATAAGATCATTGAAAAAATAAACGGAAAAGAAATCAGTTTTATTAGAATAAGCGGTGATTAGTAAACCTTGAAATCAGCCGGAAGATCCCCGTGATCTTCCGGCTTTTTTATTTACCGTGGCGAGTACCCGTGCCAGGCCAGCGCCGACTGTAACCGCCCGATCGCATCCTTAATCAGCCAGGCTTCATTGTCATTTACCGCACAGGCGCGTATCTCCGCCCAGCTCAGCGTAAGCGTACGGGGAACCCCACCTAGCCAAGGTAAATTTGCTGATTAAAATAGCCTCACTTCTTCTTATTATGGAAAAAGCCCACATGAGCCAATCTAGGTTTACTCAAGCCGAGTGGCGGGATCTGTTTGAACAACAGAAAAAATCTGAACTGACGGTCCCGCAGTTTTGCCAAAAAATCGGGGTGTCGACCACCCGGTTCTATCACCACCGCCAACGTGCCTCCCATCCACCGGAAAAGCGGTCTGAGCCAGCTGCCTCGTCTGCTTTTATTCAAGTCAGCACCGCTCAGAAAAATCTATGGTCCCCACCTTTTTTGCAACACTGATTTTTGATTGATGTTGGCTTGCTTAAATCTATCCGGCGTCACTATGGGCAGGGATGCCCGCGCCCCGATGAGTTCCGCACCTGATAAGCCTAAAAATCCGCACGGCTTCAGAGAGCCATTTTTTATGTCAGGATTCTATCAGGTCGATAAGCCGTTCATGTCATCAATAATCAGTCTTCGCAAAACCAGATTGGGAACTGCTTTAATTAACGATTAACCTGCCCGTCAGACTGGCGGCGTCGTTACCTTTCGAACACCGTTTGCCGTGTTGTGATTGCCCAGGCTATCCGGGCTAATTTGTTGGCCAGCGCACAGGCCACAACATTTGAGTGTTTTCGCTCAAGCTGAGCCTTTACCCATTCAGCCAGTCTTCCTGACTGATAATCGATTCTCTGGATAAAGACCCTGGCGCACTGGACAAGTAACCGTCGCAGATTTTTGTCTCCGCGTTTACTTATCCCTAAGAGCGTATTTTTGCCGCCCGTGCTGTACTGGCGTGGTACCAGACCGGTTGAAGCAGCAAAATCCCGGCTACAGCCATACTGCTTACCATCGCCCAGCTGCGATGATAAGACGCTGGCAGTTATCGGACCCACGCCCGGTATTGTCTGAAGACGCTGTCCTGTTTCATCACGTCTCAGCTCCTGCTCCAGTGCCGTCTCAAGCTCGGTGATCTGTTCGACAAGGTAAAGATAATGGGCATGTAAACGCATCAGCAACTGTGCCAGATAGGGAGGAAGTGCGTTCTCTGCCAGGACGGTTGAAAGTCTTTTTATCACGGCGGTTCCGATCGGCATACTGATGCCAAATTCCAGTAAAAAAGCCTGCATCTGATTAGTGGTTTTAACCCTGTCTCTGACCAGTGATTCCCTGACCCGATGCAGGGCGCGCATAGCTTGTTGCGCCTCTGTTCGTGGTTGCACAAATCGCATGGAGGGACGGGATGCAGCTTCGCATATGGCTTCAGCATCCACAAAATCGTTCTTGTTGCTCTTTACAAAAGGACGGACAAATTGTGGAGAAATCAGCTTCGCTTCGTGACCAAAAGCAGCGATCCGGCGAGCCATAAAGTGAGCACCGGCGCAGGCTTCCATGACAACAGTCGCTGATGGCGATCCCGCTAAAAACTCCATCAGTCTGGCGCGGGTAAATTTTTTACGCAGCAGGGCCTTTCCTGATTTGTCCTGACAGTGAACGTGGAAAGAATGTTTGCCGAGATCAATACCAATAAGCGTAACGTTTTGCATGATGGCCTTCTCCTGAAAGAAACACCCTGCCAGCATACCGCTCACAGGGGGGTGGGGACCATCTCATTATCCACCTCAATCGTCAGGGCTTCGCGATTAAAATCATCAATGATATTGAGTAAACGCACTGAGCGCCCATCGGATAACTGATAATGCATAAAATCCATTGACCAACTTTCATTCGGGGTGTCAGGGACTTTCAACGGTTCAGGTTGTTCGCGCTTTAAGCGTTTTTTAGGCTTTATGCGTTTGTTCAGAGCCAGTTCACAATAAATTCGGTAAACCCGCTTATGATTCCAATGAAATCCTTTCACGTTGCGTAAATAAAGGTAGCAAAGCCCGAATCCCCAGTTACGTTGTTGTGCTGTTATTGTGAGTAACTATTCCGCAATCTGCTGATTTTATGAAGATAATCGGCCTTATAGTGATAACTGCTTTCACTGATCCGAAAGATCCGACACGCCCGACGAATGCTAATGGACTTCTGCTCAACCGCGTTTTTTGCCATCTGTCGACGCTGAGCAGGCTTTACCACTTTTTTACCATGGCTTCCTGAATAATCTCGGCTTTTAGTCGCTCTTCAGCATACATTTTTTAAGGCGTCGGTTCTCTTCTTCCAGTTCTTTCAAGCGAGTCATTAGAGAGGCGTCCATTCTTCCATATTTGGCTCGCCATTTGTAAAAGCTGGCACTGCTGATGCCGTGTTCACGACACAGTTCTGGCACGGGAGCACCAGCTTCAGCCTGTTTCAGAATGGTTAAGATTTGGCTGTCAGTAAAACGTGACTTTTTCATAAGGTTTCAATCTCCTCTAAGACATTATAGTTGTATGAGAAAATGCTACTTATGAACACTCCGGTATTTAGGGAGGATTACCGAATGAATGAGTGATAAGACTTCAATTTTCAAGATAAAAAGTAATATGGTTATTTATAATGCCTGATTCAGCGGTTATCCCGTTTTGACACACCTGAGATTGATTTGTCACCTTTTCCCGCTACGACACACTGCTAATCATGTCTGCGCTGATGGTTGTGCATTATCTGCACCGATCATTGTGGGTGGCGGGTGTGTTGTAATGGGATAAATGAGTGATAAGGCATCAATTTTCAAGATAGAAGGTGATGTGTCTATCCGGAATACCTTATTCAGCCTCTAATAGCTTCCCGTTTCGACACACCTAAGATTGATTTACCATCTTTCTCCCACTTTGGCACACCGTTGATAATATCTGTACTGATGGTTGCATTACCTGTATTGAGCGTTGTGGGTTCGAGTGTGTCGTAATGGGATGAATAAGTGATAAGGAATCAACTTTGCGTATCAGGTGATTTTGAGGCGTGAGGCCATCAAATAAGAACGTTACAGGGGGAAAAGTTTGAAGAGGCGGTGTTCTTAACATGGCAGCAAGTACCGTCTGGCGAACTAAATTTGATTAAAATAAAGTTCCGGGTAGAAAAACAGTGTCCTGTCGGTAGGCTGAGAGAGATGTAATAGCTATCTCTCTTTTTCATACTTCGAATAGCCCCGATTTTCTAAGCACCTTAACAGTGAATCAACCAAACGTCTACATGGTGTTGCAATTTCTATTGTGGGTAATGCACGCATTTTATTCTAACCTAGCTGTCTCCATCTTTATGGCTAAGTTCGGCTTCTAGCTCTTCAATACTAGGTAAACTGGATTTCAAGTCTTCTGGTAAGGCGCGGGTTAACTCATAGTCTGAAATGCCAATGGGTTTTTGTATTCCACGTAATGAGTATTCCGCCAATATCCGATCCTTAGTTTGGCACAAAATCAAACCAATAGTAGGTTGATCGGTAGGATGTCGCAGCTTGTCATCGACCACAGAACAATAAAAATTCATCTTACCAGCATGTTCAGGTTTAAACTCTCCTCGCTTCAGTTCAATAACAACAAAAGCTCTCAGCTTCAAATGGTAAAAGAGTAAATCGATATAGTAATCTTGTTCGCTTACAGTTATGGGATATTGTCGCCCAACAAAAGCAAAACCTTCGCCAAGTTCAAGCAGGAATTTTTCAAGGTGTTTGAGCAGCTCCGTTTCCAATTCACGTTCTTTAAAGGGTTCTGACAGAGTGAGAAAATCAAAAATATAAGGATCTTTTAAGGTCTGTTGTACCAACTCGGATTGAAAGACAGGCAGCAGATTTTTGAAGTTATTCACAACTGAACCTTGCCGGGTATAGGCATTATTTTTTATCATTTGTAACAAAGATTCACGGCTCCAACCCTGTATCAGCACCTGTTCTGCATACCAAAATCTCTCAGTTTGATCTTTTATCTTCTCAATAAGAAGGATATTGTGTCCCCACGGCAATTGTGCCACAACCTGTGGCACAATTGCCGAAGTGGCTTTTTCATTTCCATTTGATAGAAAGGCGTATTCTCGGTAGAACCGCAGCATCCGTTTTAGATTTCGTTCGGAGAAACCTTTTACTTCAGGTAACTCATTAGCAATATCTCGTGCTAGTTTAGGAATGATCCCCGCACCCCATCCCTGTAGCATTTGGCGCTGATGGAGTATGTGACCAATGTCCCAATACATTTGAATGAGTTCCGTATTTACGGCTTGAACCGCCCTCAACTGGCCGCAGTGGATACGTTCTTTTACATCAATGAGTAATGAGGTATAAACTTGTAGTTCTAATGTCATAATCTACTATCTTTTTTAATTATTTATAAACAGAATATGCTTTCTCCCATTATCCCATGTTAGACCATTTTGATTAGCTTAGCATAAAAACCCCATCAAAACAGACAGAATCTTATCGGCCGCACAGAAATTTAATTACAAATAGTTACAATACTTATTACATATATTTACATTGGTATAGTTACCAAAAGATATTTTCTGACAGAGAAAAGGGATAGCGCGGATTTGCACATTAAAATTATTCATTACAAAGGTGAATATTGATAAGCATACAATCAGAATGAGTTATCTTAAATGTGGCAAGTTTTCGGTTTTAGTAATTTTTACCCTTATATTTCATAGGGTTTATCTACCAAAGGGAATTATTTCAACATGAATATTACACACTACACAACAGCACACATCATCAACATGACAACAGAATTACACATTGACCCCCAGGGCAATCGCATCTAAAATTCATTGACAATGATTGAGTTTCATGTCGTTATGCTGCTTTTAAAGTCAACCCTTATGTCCTCTGTCAGCCCTTTGTTACAGCATTTTGCCTCACTTGAAGACCCCC
>NZ_CAWQTY010000008.1:0-6347 GCF_963897815.1 Xenorhabdus sp. Sc-CR9 | reverse complement strand
ACCACTGCTGCCAATTTATGTGGCAGTTGCTTAACCATGTCAAAATCTTCATGGAAACCGCTTCCTTACAACAGCAAAAACCGGGGATGAGAAAAATGGGTGTATCACAATTATGAAATCTTATTTATAGAATGTAATGAATGGTTTTTTTGTAACTTACTTATCCTTGCATGACTGTTTTTTTTTGATATTTAGTATTTGATATTTTTTTATTACATTAAATCCTGTAAGTGGCTTATGAGTTTATGTTGGTTATTGTTAAATTTATCGCATGATAATTATCAATTTAATTAACTAATTAAGGTGCTATTATGACAGGATTTAGCCAAAAAATAATAGATATATTGGTTACTATTCAAGCCGAAGATCTTATTAACAGATATAAAGGTAGATTTAGCTCTAATGTGGATTCTCCTACCCCGATTAATGATTATAATAAATATTTCCATCTGTTTACTGAGGAAAATAATGTTTATTTACATCAAGGGTCAGGTGATTTAATTGTTAGTGCAAATAAAGGCGATGTTCTTCGTTGGAGAGATATTACTTTAACTAAAAACTCTATATATTCAACAGCATTAGTAAAATTTGAGTCATTCCCTCCTCATAATATACATAATGAGGATTCAATGCTCGAGCACTTATCAGTCATGAATGTGGATCATTTTCATGATTATATTATGGATGTAGAGACAGCAAAGCCATTAGAAGTAAAACCTCAAGAAGTAAGAAGTTATTACTGGGAATCTACAGTTCAAAAAATGCCTTTACCTGGAACGAGTGTTACACTATTTTATTCCCTTGTTTTCGGAATATATAGAGAAGGGAATTTATTGGGCTATGTAATGATGGATCCCGGCATTCGTCTTAATAATGGCGATCGGAGTTTATTGGCTTAAGATAATTTAAATTAAATTATAATATTCAAGGCTGAACTCCGTGAAGTGACCCCATAAAGTTGGATACTTTTATTAAATCCCTAACTTGGCCTGATTTCGATATTCCACTGGACTCAGGCCCTTCAGTTTTACCTTGAACCGTTTAGTATTGTAGTATTTGATGTATTCATCAAGAAAAGCGATTAAATTATCCACACCTTCAAACTCATGTTGATGATACAATTTCATTTTTAGTAATGCGAAAAAATTTTCCGTCATCGTATTATCCAGACAATTTCCTTTTCTGGATATGCTTTGTGTTAATCCATTCTCCGCCAAAAGCTTTCTGATCTGTGCATATTGATATTGTCATACCTTTTTATTAGATAACGGGATATGCGTTTGGGAGAAACGGTTATCAAGTGTGTTCCTCAGTCTCTGGTGGTCGATCCTCAACCAGTTATCGTGGTGAACAAATCAACGCTGATTGCGCTGGCTAAATCTATTATCTGCCACGAGAATGGCAAGCAACCTTATTCTGAGGCAACGTTTGAAAAAGCGTTTGAACTGTTATGAGATGGCAATTGTACGTATTTATTGTCATTTCTGTATCATTGCTGGCTGCACTTTGGGTAGTAGTAAAGGGTTATGAGGAACTCAGCAGGAAATATAAAGAATTGTCTGATGATTTCTCTAAACAAACCGCCTTCATAGCCAACCAGCAAGCCCGCATCCAGCATCTTGCAGAACTGGACACCAAATACACACAGGAACTCGCCAATGCCAAATCTAAGATCACTCAGCTTAGCGATGATTTGCGCACTAACGTTAAGCGCGTGTATGTCAAAGGTGTGTGTACAAAGCATGAGACCGCTTCCCCCGCCGGCGTGGATGACCCAAGACCCGCCCGACTGGAGAAAGACGCTGAACAGGATTATATACGTCTCCTCGGAGAACTCGAAACCCTCGAAGCCCCGTATCTCGGACTGAGGGATTATGTGAAGACGGAATGTAGAGGTAATGATGGCTGAAATAGATGAAATTAAACCGTGTCCATTTTGTAATAGTGAGCGTACAGAAATGTTCGCATATTCAGATGACACATGGTTTTTTGTGCAATGCATTGACTGTAATGCTAATGGGCCAGAAGACCATGATCATGATTCGGCGATTCAGGCATGGAACCAGAGAGCGGAGAATACTACACCCCAGAGCAAATGATTCTGGGGTTGCAGGAGCCATCCTGTCTCCTGCTTGACTGTTGTTATATACAGTATTTAGCCGGTTTATTCGAATTTATCACAACACAGTTAGCCATACAGATTGCATATGTTACGGGTGACAGACCAAAAGGTAAGCAGATATAAGCATACGTCTGCATTGAAGCTAAAAGAGTCGTGCCTGCCACTAGGCAAAGAAGAAGATATTTTTTCATAATCATTCTCCACATCTTTTACAACGTTATTATCACAAAAACCAGTAAATCTAATAAACCCATCTTTCCCCAATAACAAGCGAATAATGCTTAACAATTAGTTACCCACTGAAACTAAACCAATTATTTCTTTACCCATTCCCTTGAGTGGTTAAAGCAATAACCCCGGCCATCACCTTTTCGGACGTGGTGGCTTTTTTATCTCTGAGTTCTGCACATTCGTACGCGCACATCTAATCCGAGAACCTTTCAGAAAGTGAGCCTGAGAAAACCGCTAATAGCGTAGTTATCTCGGGGCGGCCTTTCTGTACGAACAGGTTCACTTTCTATAAGGAACTACGCAATGAGCACAGCTTTAACTTTCAAAGAGCATGAAGTTATCCCTTATTGATAATGGTGACGGGAAGATTTGGTTTACAGCTTATCTCTCGCATCCTTATTGGAATATGCGGATGATAAGTCAGTCAACAAGATTTACAGTAGAAATAAAGACGAATTTAGTCGGTCAGCTTTAGCTGCGATACTATGTTGCACGAGAGGTGCAATATGGATTACAGATATGGCAGCCACACGGTATTTCAGATTGAGTCTCATTTCGTGTGGGTAACGAAATACAGATACAAAGTCCTGATAGGTGAAGTTGGCCTACGGGTAGCCTGCCAGTCATGTGTGCCGAAACAGCGCCGCCCTTTTGCTGAATAACCGTGCGTGCGGGGCATCGACTGCTCAAAACCGCTTTCATCCAGATAAACAATCGGTTTGCCCGCCTGCTCATGATGGCGGATACGCTCGCCAAATACCTGACGAGCTTGTTCGTTAGCGTCAGGGTGTTTTAGCGTTTTTTTTAAAAGTGAGCTTCAGCCGTTTCAAGGCATAATGAATTGCGGATTGTGAGACGCCCAGTCGTTTGGCTCTTTCCCATTGATAGTCATCGGGATAATCCCGGACATCGGCAATGAGTCTCTCATCACTAATTTTCGTGGGCGGTTTATCGCGCGTCATACAGGGTTCTATTTTGTGACTCCACCGAAACAGGGTGCGGATAGAAACCTCAAAGTGATCGCTTGTTTGCTCGAATGTCAACGGATGCTTGTCTTTGTATGCCAGTACGCTTTTTCGGAAATCCAGACTGTAACCCATCTCAATTCTGCCTTGTTATTGGAAGTCACAGGCATTATGCCATAGTATTATGATTCTGTTATAGTGTAATTGCTGGCAAAAGAACGAGTACTCTAAGAGGTGTCATTTACTTTATTGTTATGTGTGGGGCATCGTTTTTGCTTGTAGTCGTCAATAGCAATATAACAGATGGTAATGGTCTTACGGCTGGTTTTATGGCGTTCACATCTCCATTAATTGGGTTGATCATAGCTTTGTCTAGCCGAACGGATGAAGCTAAAGCGGTAGTTCATGGTGAAAGTAGTGCATATAAAAAATGCCCGTTCTGCGCCGAAGCTATAAGAAAGGAAGCCATCAAATGCAAACATTGTGGCAGTGATTTGACCAAAATAAGCTCTACGGTGGACGCAGCAAAAAAAGCTGTTAATACAGAAGATCTTCTTATAAAGAAAAGAGACGGCTTCATGATAAATGATGATGGAGTGAAAAAGTTAGTTGAATCATTTTTTATTCAATCTCCAGACTCAACGAACGTGTACCAAGATTTTGAAGATGAGATCTCCACAATAAAGTGTACTCTGCCTAGTGAAGTTCATGAATCATTTATCAGAAAAATAAAGTATTGGAATAATGTATTATTAACCCGGTGTACAAATATCTATTATGTGCTATGCAGCATATCGGATACAGCGATGCTGGAAATAACGAGCAACATGTTCAAATCTTTTCTGGAGCCTCATCATATGACTTCGAGTCTTTTTGACTAATTCTTGCGGACTTCTTGCCGGTGAAGAGGCCCGGATAGCATTTTTCAAATCACCATTAAGATACTCATCCGGGTTTAATTCGGGTGAATAGGCAGGCAAATAAAACACTTCAATTCGGTTTTTGTGTTTCTCCAACCACTTTTTGACAAGCCGGGCATGGTGGACACGCAAATTATCCAGTATCACATAGACCTTACGATCGGCCTCTTTTATCAAGCGTTGAAAAAAATGCAGCAGCCTTCGGGCCGGCATTGTGTCGTGATACAGCATAAATCGCACACTGCCCCGATTATTAATCGCTGATATCATATTGATAGAAAAGCGCGTTGCACAAATATCAACAACGGGCGTTTTTCCTCTGGGCGCAAAGCCCCGGCTATGCTGGCAGGTATTTTTTATTCCCGTTTCATCTCCCCACCAAATTTCCGCCCCTTCTTCTGCGGCTTTCTTTTTTATCGCCGGATAGGTCTCTTTATGCCACTTTTCGACGGCTTGAGGATTTTGTTCATAGGCTCTTTTGAGTGGTTTTTGTGACGTAAATCCCCAATGCTTTAGATAGTCAGTGAGTGTTCTTTTCGCAATTTTTATGCGCCACATTTGCCAAATAAGCGCCTGAATCGCGTTGCGTGACCAAAGTGCATAAGGCAATCCCATTTGTGATGGCCATTTTTCGAGGAGGATTTGCTGGAGTTTACTTCCTGAGGGGGCGTCAACAGACGAGCTTCCCTTTCCCGGTGCCCACGTTTTCCCTGAATCAAGGCACCGTCGCCCCCTTTTTGCCAGGTTCTGATCCAAATACAAATGGTGTTATAACTGATGCCAAGTGTTGTCGAGATGATTTTGCGGGAAATTCCCTCTTGATGCATTTTTATCACGAGGTGGCGGTTATATTGTTGTATCTCTGGTGAGAGCTGACGAGTATCTTTTTTCATCTCGTTATCATATACAAGTTATTGGTATTTGAGCACCTTATTAATAACAGATAATAACAATAAGTAATAGCCCCAATCAGGGGCTTTAAAGCTATCCGTAGCTTTACATGACTTTTGTAACCCTCTTCACACTTTCTGGATGGCTGATCAAATAATCAGTAACACTTATCATTAGCTCAGTGGTTAAATGTAGGAAATATTTAACAATGAGAATGTGATGAAAAAGTCAGTTTGTTTATTGTTGTCATTAATGGCATTGGCAGGGTGTGGCGAAAAAGAACAAAAGACACCTGAGCAAACATATTCGGATTTGGTTATAAAATCTTTGTCTAACATTATCATAATGGATCAGGATAAAGGGATTGAGAAAACATGTTTGGTTACATTTGATATTGATGCCAATGCAAATCCTTCGAACATCCTATCAGAGGGGCGAGATAAAGTATTTTGCGGTAAAGTCGAAGCTATGATTGATATAAGCGATACGCCTCGTCCTCCAAACTCATTGATAATTAATGGGATAGCTCATATTAGAATTGAAATAAATAAATCCGATTTATACGTCATTGAGCGTTAGAAAACCGTCCGTGGCTTAAAGAGAGACTTTAACTGGACATCCATCACACAAACTCTATCTAAATAACCTCAGTTGCGAGGTTAGTTTTTTTACTTTTATACAAAAGGTTCTGTTTTTTTATGATGAATACTAAAAAATTACTTTTATCAGCTTCTCTTTTAGGCGCTTTGTTTCTCAGTGGTTGTGCCAGCGTACCTCTTGCAACTGAACAAGAATCAGCAAAAGCTAAAAGCTTTTCTGCCCCAGAGGAAAGCAAATCTGGCTTATATATCTACCGCGACAGCTTTGTCGGTAAGGCTCTAAAAAAAGACATTTATGTTGATGGGAAGTGTATTGGAGAAACAGCAGATAAAACGTTTTTCTACACACAAGTATCAGGCAGCCAAAACCACAAAATATCAACCGAATCAGAGTTCTCCCCTAGATAATGTCGTCATAAATTATTTTGTGCGATAATAAGATTTGCATTCCATAAACAGAGTGAACTAACCATGAGCACGCCTGCATACCGTCGCCACGATATTTCCGAACATGTCTGGAATTTACTTGAGCCCCACTTACCGGGTCGAAAAGGCGCTTGGGGACGGGTTGCTTACGATAATCGATTATTTATTAATGCCGTATTTTGGATTTTACGTA
>NZ_CAWQTY010000007.1:0-6354 GCF_963897815.1 Xenorhabdus sp. Sc-CR9 | reverse complement strand
AATTTCCAGCTATCATCTGTTAACATTAGTCTTGGCATTTGGGGTAATTGTTTTGATTTTTGGCGAAACCATTATAACAGCCCCATTTGCTGCTTGCTTTTTATACCAAAAAGATCAACACGCTCTAGTTTCAGGGTCTTTCAATTCACGTATCGTTGGCTGACCTGATTTTCCCTTCATTCGATAAGCATCTCTCCCTGCCGTAGATGCCTTAATCTGCATTAACCCAACTGCATTCGATTTGCTGACAACTTCTGGACGGAAATCGGATTCTACCTGAATAATTGCTTTGATAAGAGTTTCATCAACACCATAACGCTTTGCAGCTTGTTCAATAAAATCATCAAATCGAGTTGGTTCAGGTTTATTTGTAAATTTACGAGCCTCCAAAGCAGCATTATTGTCATTAAGCATACGCTTTACCCCTATTTGCTTGTTAACGTTTAATCGATTCTCTTCTTGCCCTGCACATCCGGTTAATAACAGTGCGAACACAATGTAGTTGAATCTTGATTTCACGCTGCTCTCTCCAAAATAAAATTAACCTTATAAAGGATATATAATTTTACTGATAAACCAAAAATATTTTTTACTGCTTACCAAAATAAATTAATGAATTTACTTTTGATAGCTATGGACAAAGTGTTATTTTTTTGTTCACATGAGATCCATTACTGTCATGTGAACCAGCAGAAAATTAAGGGGTGACTATCAGATCCATCATCAATTTCATTCGATACCACCTTGACTTTACATAAACGATACTGATAATCATTATCAATAATTTATGTATAATAGTAAGGTTTGCCATAATGAACACTAAACGTTCTCTCCCTGCTTTCCCACTCTTTAGTTTTGCCATTGCACTACTAACAATGGCTTTACTCAGTCAGCAAGCTCATGCAGATAAAAAGTTCAGGGTTGTTACGACATTTACCATTATTCAAGATATGGCCCAGAATATCGCTGGAGATGCAGCGATCGTTGAATCTATCACAAAAGTCGGTGCAGAAATCCACGATTACCAACCTACACCAAAAGATATTATCAAAGCACAACGCGCCGATCTGATTCTTTGGAATGGTTTAAACCTTGAACGTTGGTTTGAGCGTTTTTTTGAGAACATGAAAGACATACCTGCGGCGATCATTACTGAAGGTATTATTCCTTTGCCAATTAGAGAAGGTCCCTACACTAAAAACCCAAACCCCCATGCTTGGATGTCTCCCAAAAATGCACTGATTTATATAGAGAATATTCGAAAAGCTCTCGTCAAACACAATCCAGAGAATGCCGAAATTTATAACCGCAATGCTAAAGTATATGCAGAAAAAATAGCTCAATTAGATACACCACTTAGAGAACGGCTTTCCCGTATTCCAGCAGAACAACGCTGGCTGGTGACCAGTGAAGGTGCTTTCAGCTATCTCACACAAGATTACGGCTTCAAAGAAGTCTATTTATGGCCAATCAATGCAGAAGAACAAGGCTCACCTCAGCAGGTGCGGCGTGTCATAGATACAGTGAGAGATCATAAAATTCCTGTAGTCTTCAGTGAAAGTACTGTTTCAGATAAACCAGCGAAACAAGTGAGCAAAGAAACGGCAGCCCACTACGGCGGAGTACTCTATGTAGACTCTCTCTCTACTTCAAAAGGGCCTGTGCCGACTTATATTGATATGCTTAATACTACCGTAGACACCATAGCAAAAGGATTTAATCAATGAATCGCTCACCATTAAACCATCAGACATTGTTTGAGCAGCCTCATTTGGTCGTTGATAATGCTACCGTTACTTACAACAATGGGCATACTGCCATTTATGATGCCAGTTTTGATATCACTGGCGGCACAATTTGTGCTCTGGTCGGAATGAACGGTAGCGGAAAATCTACATTATTTAAAACAATTATGGGATTAGTTACACCTTCACAAGGAAAAGTGACTCTCAATACGCAACCTGTCAAAACGGCACTAAAGCAAAATATCATTGCATACGTTCCACAGACTGAAGATGTAGACTGGAATTTTCCAGTTTTAGTTTCTGATGTTGTCATGATGGGGCGTTATGGAAAAATGGGATTTTTACGCCGCCCCAGCAAACGTGATCATCAAATCGTGAATGAAGCTCTTGAACGTGTTGGATTGACAGAGCTGCGCGATCGCCAAATCGGTGAACTTTCCGGTGGACAAAAAAAACGAGCATTTTTAGCCCGGGCACTTGCTCAAGAAGGAAAAGTACTGTTGCTGGATGAACCTTTTACCGGCGTAGACGTAAAAACCGAAAATGCTATTATCACCTTACTTCGAGAATTACGGGATGAAGGACATTTAGTTTTGGTATCAACTCATAACCTCGGAACTGTTCCCGAATTTTGCGATCATGTTATTCTGATCAACCGCACAGTACTGGCCAGTGGCCGGACTGAAACCACTTTTACCCAAAAAAATCTGGAAATCACCTTCGGTGGTGTCTTGCGTCACATTAATCTTTCCGGTCCTGAACTGCACGATGATGATGACCCACGCTCACTGACAGTTATTACTGATGACGAACGTGCCGCTGTCTTTTATGGTCATAACCATCATATTCCCCCACGACAAAGTCAAAAACAAAAGGGAAACCAACCATGATGGAATTACTGTTACAGCCGTTTAATTACAATTACATGGTAAAGGCCATGTGGGTAAGTTCAATCGTCGGGGCCGTCTGTGCTTTCTTATCTGCTTATCTGATGCTGAAAGGCTGGTCGCTGATGGGAGATGCTCTCTCCCATTCTGTTGTTCCCGGAGTCGCAGGTGCATATGCCCTAGGTCTGCCTTATGCTGGAGGTGCTTTTTTTACCGGGATGCTCGCAGCACTATCAATGACCTTGGTTCGCCATATCACTCGGTTACGCGAAGATGCGGTGATCGGATTTATATTTTCAACCTTTTTCGCGGTTGGTTTATTAATAGTTTCCTTGAATCCCACATCTGTGAATGTACAAACTATTATTCTAGGCAATATATTGGGAATTGCTGATGAGGATGTTTTACAGGTTGAAATTATTATCGCCGTTTCCTTTGCCATCTTGATGCTGATCTGGAAAGACTTATTGGTTGTTTTCTTTGATGAAACCCATGCACGGTCTATCGGGCTGTCACCATTACGGTTAAAAATCATTTTTTTCACATTATTAAGTGCCTGCACCGTTGCTGCATTACAGACAGTAGGAGCAATTTTGGTGATAGCAATGGTTGTCACTCCTGGAGCAACAGCTTACTTATTGACAGATAGATTCAAACATCTCCTAATCATTGCTGTCGCTATTGGTTCATTTACCAGTGGTTTTGGCGCATATCTGAGTTATTTTCTGAATGGAGCAACTGGCGGAGTAATTGTTACAATGCAAACCGTCATTTTCTTGCTGGTGTTTTTCTTTGCTCCCAAACACGGCATGTTAGCTTCCCGCAAACGAGCCAGAAAGGAATCTCTGGCCTTGACTCAAAAAGGACACTCATGAATACGTTTATTGAATTAATCACTGAACCTTTCATGCATGATTTCATGCAGCGTGCCATCTTTGCAGCTATCATAGTAGGTGCAGTCTGTGCTGTGCTCTCCTGCTATCTAGTCTTAAAGGGCTGGTCGTTGATGGGCGATGCCATTTCACATGCTGTTCTACCGGGTATAGTACTAGCCTTTGTTGCAGGTATACCACTTGTAATAGGTGCCTTTCTTTCCGGTATATTTTGTGCTTTTGCCACTGGATATTTGAAAGAACACAGCAGAATCAAAGAAGATACTGTCATGGGTATCGTTTTCTCTGGCATGTTTGCATTTGGTTTAGTGTTGTTTACCCGGATAGATACAGACCAGCACCTGACGCACATCTTATTCGGCAGCATACTCGGTATTACTAAGAATGAATTAATCCAAACACTATGCATCGCCGGAGTGACACTGACCATTGTCTTACTGAAGCGAAAAGATTTTATGCTCTATTGCTTTGACCCTAATCAGGCCAGAGTAGTCGGCTTGCCAGTAAGGCTACTTCATTATGGCTTATTGTCTCTACTGGCCCTGACAATTGTTGCGTCACTGCAAGCGGTCGGTATCATTCTAGTTATTGCCATGCTGATCTCACCCGGCATTATCGCTTTCATTCTTTGCCGGAGTTTTGATCGTATGCTTGTGGTTGCAATTATTGCATCAGTATCATCCAGCATACTCGGCACAATCGTCAGTTTCCATATTGATGGTGAAACAGGCCCATGTATTGTAATTATTCAAGCTATTATTTTCATAGCTGCACTTATTTATAACCAAATAAAATTGGCCTACAAAAAAGTGAACAAGAGTTCGTCCGAAAAAACTTCATCTCAACCACTGCCAATTCCAGAAAAATCACACTGACCAAGAGAGAGTGCCATATTCAATTTTGGATATGGCATTATTAATTGCCATTAAAGTCCTTTTTAACCTGTTCAAATGCTGCATCTATCTGTAATATGAATGTAGCAATTGTCAACTTAATGAGGTGAATCATGTGGCAAACCGTGAACCGTCTATTAAGTGAGCATTTTGGTGACGCTGAGATTCACGATAAAACGGAATTATCAGGAGGTGATATACATCGTTCTTGGTGTATTGAATATGGTGAACAACATATTTTTGTCAAATCCAACGTGAAAGAAATGCTGCTGGTTTTTAAAGCAGAAGCAGAACAGCTAGAATTATTGGCTCGCAGCAAAACAACCCGCGTACCTAACGTTTACGGTGTAGGGCACGATCGTGACTATAGTTTCCTTTTGCTGGAATATTTGCCTATAAAGTCATTTAATGCCCATAGTGCATACTGTTTCGGTCAACATCTTGCCAAACTGCATCAATGGAGTGAGCAACCTAAGTTCGGTTTTGATTTTGATAATATGCTTGCCACCACCATACAGCCTAATGGGTGGCAGAAACGCTGGAATCAATTTTACGCAGAAAAACGTATTGGCTGGCAATTACAACTTGCAGCTGATAATGGCATGATATTTGGAGATATCAACCAGATTGTTGAGATAATCAGTAACAAACTACACTCTCATCACCCGCAACCTTCTCTCCTTCATGGCGATTTATGGCCTACAAACTGTGCATCATTGAATGACGAGTGTGCTGTTACCTTTGATCCTGCCTGTTATTGGGGTGATCGTGAATGTGATTTAGCGATGCTGCCTCTCTATCCAGATCTTCCTTTACAAATTTTTGATGGTTACCAAAGTATTTGGCCATTGCCACATGACTTTATTGATCGCCAACCTATTTACCAACTTTATTATTTGCTGAACCGATGTAACCTTTTTGGCGGTGATAACTTTATCGTAGTGCAAAATATTATTGATAAGATCTTATCTGAATAGCCATCAAAAACACTCATCAACATGATATATGAACACAAAACGATTATGGTTAACTCTGAATCAATTCTCCTTAACAATAAGGGTTAACATGTGGTTTTTAAATCACATTCAATGTCATTTTTCAATATTTACGATTTACATACGCCAGTTTCATCAATATATTTTAACAAATAAAATAACATTATATGTTAAAAACTGCATAGAACATTCTGGCATAGCTATTATTTTTTTCATTACCAACCCAATAATGTAGATAACAGATAAGCAATAGCACCGATAATGATTGGTGATATATAAAGAGTAAAAATTTGGCTGAATAGAGAATGCCTCGGAAATTTGATTTTATTTTTCAATTGTTCCTTTGTAATTCCACTCTCTTTAACATTTTCAAGGATCATTTGATCTTCAATATGTTCTTTAATAAATTTAAACTGGCGGTACATTCTCAAGCCAGAAGCATTCATTGCCAAACCAATAAATATTAAAAAATAGATAACAAGAAAACCGAAATTTGCTCCTGTAATGCTCACTGTCCAATCAGGAACTGGAGAGTATTTCCAAAAAAAATCCAGAAAAGGTGTATTGAATTTAATCATTTCTGCCATCATTTTGAGAAAATCATTCAATACCGCATTAATACCATCACCTTTTACGCCATGCTGCCATGTCAGATTGATCACTGAGACAAAAGTAGACAAAAAAGCCGGTACAAAAATAATCCAGCCCAGAATTCGTTTAGCAATAGCAACATAGCCAGCTTGAAAATATGTAATCATTTAAAATTCTCCACTAAAAAAACGTATTAAATGAAAATACAATATTTATAAATTCATATATACCAATCTAACTTGAAGATGCAGGTTTTAAAATCTGAAAGTTGTCAGTCAGTCGAGTCGTGAGTTCTTTCGCTTTTTCTGGCAAAGTGGTATGAAAAAAGTGGCGAAGGGTTTCACGGAATG
>NZ_CAWQTY010000006.1:0-6563 GCF_963897815.1 Xenorhabdus sp. Sc-CR9 | reverse complement strand
GGGTTGGATATTCTCTAGCCAGCTATAAATTATTTTTATTCGAAATGGATTGCATTGATTAAGTCATCAATAAGTTCCTACATATTTATTTGGGTCCTTCTCCGTCGAAATCGATAATACGGGCATTTTGCACCGTGATGTCTGCCTAGTTATAGCATCAAAAAATTAGGGTAACAGCGTAACAGAGGTATGCTGCATTCCCGGAAAATAAAGGAAAAACCAGACCGTAAACCACATAATAACCGCCATTACATTACGAAAAAAAATGGTAAAAAAATGGACTCCATACAGTAAAAAAGTCAATTTTTTTTTTAAAAAATAAAAAACAGGATTTTTCTTTTTAAATTAAATTTTATTAGAAAAGTTTTTTTGAAAATATAAAATGAATTTTTCAAATTAATATAAAAGGCTACGAGCCGATATAATCAACATATTATTCTGTATTCTTGCTATTGAAAGAGATTATTTGGGTTGATATTTTCACTAAACAATATGTACAATAAATACACTGCAAAAAGAAATAATTGACTAAAATATTGAGATGTTGAATTCAGACAAGAGCAATTGTTTCACTATAAATTGAATCTAAAACGAGAGGAAATAAAATGGCAAAAGGAAATTTTCTGATAGCCGGGGATAAAACAACGTGCGATGGTGCGATCCTAACAGGAACCAACAACATTAAATTTTATGGTAAGCAAGCAGCAATTGAAGGTTCTACTGTGACTTGTGGCAGATATTCGGGTAAATATGCCATTGTTGGTGGGGTTGGTTCTTTCGTTGATAACGGTACAAAATTAGCAGGGACTTTGGATAGCAGAACAACCTGCCCTTGTAGTGCGGGGCTTATTCACTCTATCCCTGATACTTATCAAAAATAAGTTGAAGTTAAAGGTGATTTTATTAATTTCTCCAATTTAGAGAAATTTAAGCTGATTTATTTTATAGTGAATGTATTAATGTAATATGATGGGTTTTTAATGCATTTGCCCATACTGCAATAATACACCTTTTGAACTTTTAGCAGAATACAATATGTGTCCTATTTGTAAATGGGAAGATAATCCCATTCACCCCAATATCCTGATTATTCTGGAGGTGCTAATTCAATAAGCTTAAATGAGGCCAAAAATGCCTTTAAACAAAGTGGAAAGGTTAAGTTATTTTATGTATTGTTAAATCAGTTTATTAAAAAATCAAAGGTACATAGTATGGAAAGCTATAAAGAGTACACTATGGATAAAGCTGATTTGATATTGCACCCTATTATTGGCGGAGAGTTGGTATTACTTCATTACGTTGGTTTTGCACAAGAAAATAGGTTTGATTTTTTAAGTAAGATAGAAGCTTGTGGTCGGATGGGTGATTCTGCAATATTAAATCTCATTAATTTTAAAAGATACCTTTCCAGCGATATTTTTATCATTAATGAAGATTCCTATACAAAAGATAAAGTTTATATGATGGATATAAATAACATTGATGATTTTGTTGAAGATTATTTCAAGTCTAATTCTAGTTGTTTTTTTGATGGCGATACATTTTTCATATCTCCTTCAAAAAAAGTTCTGATTGAATTTCAACACCATGGTTATGTGTTTTTGCATAAATTACCGATAGTATTGAATGAGCATGGTAAGTCTAAAATATCAAACAAAACATTTTGCAATATTTAACTTCCAACTGATTCATATCCTTTGTATGTCAAGTTGCTGCTTTGTTAGCAACGCTCGTTTATCCCAGTCGCATAGCTATCTTATGTTCTTGGGGATTGATGAGAGGCTCCTGCCTCTCACCAAGGATCAGACTTTGGCTGGGAAAATATCTATTACAACCACTTTTTAACAAATTCGTCTAATGATATGGGATGATTAAAGTAATAGCCTTGCAAATAGTTAACAGAATAGTTCTTTAATTGGTTGAGCTGTTTTTGGTTTTCAATTCCTTCTGCCACAATTTCTAAATGAAGCCGTAAAGCAAGATCAATAATATTTTCAACGATATGCTTTGAAATTCTATCTGTATTCATTTTGCTAACAAAGTTATGTCCAATTTTCACTAAGTTAACGTTAAATTTTTGTAAATAATTGTGATTGGAATAGCCTGTGCCAAAATCGTCCAACGCAATTAATACGCCTAATTCATCCAACTTATTGAATAAACTAATTGTATGCTCGTCTGGTTCCAGTAATTCCCGCTCAGTAATTTCCAAAATCAGCCTGATAGAATCTTTCGGAAATGCTTTAATAAAGTTTTGGCAATCATCTACCAAATGGTCAACTTTATAATGTCTTGCACTGATGTTGAAATTGAAATGGAAGTTTTGAGGCAGTTGATGAGTAATTGGCGCGAAGTATTCTTGTACTTGTCTGATAAGATCCTGAGTTAACGGGATAATTAGATCCAATTTTTCAATTTGTGCGATAAATTTATTTGGTGTTAATAACCCATGAACCGGGTGTTGCCAGCGCACAAGGATTTCACATCCAATTATCTTGTTATTTTTGCTACAAATAATTGGCTGAATGTAAGGGATGAATTGTTTGTTTTTAACTGCTTTTTTCAACCGGTATTCTGGAATTGTAATGGTTCTGGTATGTTTGTAGAAAAATACTGTAGACAAGAAGGTTAGTAGAGATAGTAAAATAAATACACTTTCCAATTCCATATTGGGATGGATATTATTCTGATAATTGGAAAATATTCTCCAGAATATAAAGCCTGTGCTGGCAGTGATGGTGATGAATAACATCACAAATATCCGATACAGAGATCGGGATGATTTCAGATTCAGCCCCATCATTTTTCCTTTTTAATAAAGTGCATTACTCAACAGTAGACCTTTCATTCAGACTAGCAAACTTTTCTTAACTTTTTTGTTACAAGTGATTGTTTGTTACAAATGATAGTTGTGTACAAAAGAGATTCTTTCTTTGAAAAAACAATGTCGGCTATATTACAGGAAGAAATTGGAGACAGGAAATAGATGTAGTGTTATATGACAAAATCTGAGCAAAAAATTCTTAATTTACTGAGATACTCCAGATAAATAGAACATTTTTGCCATCCGTGGCAATAGAGACAAATTATTATGGTACCGTTATGATAATAGCCACCCGTCGATTTTCTGCCCTGCCTTTATACCCAATGGATTTCAAGATGCAGCACGACGGCAAGGGAATGAACCCCCAGGAGCATAGCTAACTATGTGACTGGGGTGAGTGAGCGCAGCCAACAAAGCTGCAACTTGAAAGACGACGGATATAGAACTCTTATTATCAGCAATAGGCTGATTTGACCCTAATCCTCGGGTTGTGAGATTAGTGCGTTGCATCCCGCCTTGTGTCAGGGCATCTGCAACTGTGTTGGCGCGTTTAAGGGATAATTGATCGTTGTAACTCACTTCTCCATAGTTGTCAGTATGGCCATCAAGGCGTGCGTGATGAATGCCGACTCTGGTCAAAACGTTTGACAGTTCTCTGAGTTTATCTTCACCTTCTGGGCGCAAGCGAAATTGGTTATTACCAAACAGTACTTTTTCTGACATGCCAAATAGCCAACCTTCATCTGTTTGTTGAAACCCTTGTTGTTTCAGTGCTGCGATTTGTGCTGCTGTCAGGGTTCCTTTGTTCTGGCAGGCATTGAGAAAAAGGGTTCCAATAAATGCGCAGATAAACATAAAAGAACGTTTTTTACTCATAATGAGTTCCTATGGTAGGTAGTTTAGTTTTGTTGTATTAGCGGCATGCCAACCACCACCTCGTTGTTTGATGTGGTACATGGCTGCATCGGCTTCAGACAGTAGTTGCTCTGCTGTTAACTCTCTGTTGGATAAGGCGATGCCAATACTCAGTGTGATGCGCAGGTGCTGGCCGTTGGGAAGGGAAATAGGAGTGTCCATAGCGTGAATGATATTTTTTGCGACGCATTCGGCATCTTCCGGATTGGCCGAAGGTAATAAGATGGCAAATTCATCCCCGCCAAGCCGGGCAACGGTGTCTATTTTCCTGACCCTTCTTTTTAAAGTGTCGGCGATAGTGACAAGAACGTGATCGCCGGCAGCATGTCCATAGATATCGTTGACGTATTTCAACCGGTTGCTATCAATAAATAATATGGCTGCACTTTCACGCATGAACTTATCATTCATTACCGTTAAAAGAACACGTTCAAATGTTGCCCGATTCGGTAAACCGGTCAGTGAGTCATGTTGTGCCTGCCAGGTTAAAACGGCCTTTTCTGTCTGTAAGTGATGCTGCCATTCTTCCAGTTCTTCGAGAAGATGATTAAAAACCTGACTTAATTCATGTAATTCAGCAATATGTGCTGAGGGTACACGCCGTGAAAATGCGCGTCGTTGTCGGACGTCATGGGCAACAACGGTAATATTTTGCAATGCCCGGACAATGCCATCATGCATACGCAGGGAGAGATAAAGTGAGATCACGGCGCTGAATAGCAGACAAGCAAATAACACCAGCAAAGCCTGATAAATAAACTGGATGATGTGATCGCTGTTGCCAATTAGCCAGACTGAGCCGACTTTTTGGTGATGATAGTAAATGGGAAGGGTAAATGGTTCAGGAAAAAGCCAGCCTTCGACCAACTTTTTGAAGTTGCCCATGCGGGCTTCTTGATTGGATTGCCAGCTTGCTAACACTTGTTGTCTGGCATCAAAGATCTTGGCTTTTGTAAAACCATCATGAACTGCGATCATTTCCAGTATTTCGGTCGCGGCGGTTTTATCCTGAAAAACTACGGCAGCTTGTGCTGTATGGGCGATGGTTGTGGCGATCAGTTTTAGGTTATTTTTGGCATAATCTTGCATAGCAAGTAATGACAATAAAGATAGAAATAACCCCACGACGGATAACGAGATAAATGTGATAACTAAATGGATCCGGTGAAAAACCTGACGCAAAGTAGGGCGCGATGACATCAGTGAATAACGTTTTTTCATACAGATTATTCCACCTTACGCGCTAATTGTAAGACATTCGGATGCACGCGTACGCCACTGCGCACCAGAATATCGAGGTTTAGGCTAAATGTTACTTGCGTGTTATTCATGTTGAGGCAAAATGCACTGCCTATTTCGCAGTGTGGGTTATTTTCAGCAATGGTGAGCAGTGGTTTATTCTTTTTCTGGCTAATGACTTGGTGCTGGAGCAAGGGGTTGATTTGACCGTAGTAAATCACATCACATTTTTCTATCAATTGTTTTACGTTGAAATTCAGGGTTTCTATATGCAATTCTGTTTGATCAGAAATCATATTAATGTGGGTTAAGGGGCTAATGTAATTGGATGGGGGAACCAGACACAAGCGCAGAGCAGCACGTGTAGTAGGCCAGTGTGTATAACTGATGATCCCAGAAACTACCCGAGCAACATTTTCATTGAGTTTTAGCTTTTCATTAGTATCAGGCATAGCCATTACTACTGAATTACCCATCACGATGATTAAGAATAAAGTTGTCAATAACCGTAAAAATAATCTGGAAATAAACTGATTAGAAACAATACGCCTACAAAGATGATGAGTCCGTTCAATCACTTGCATAACGAATTCCAAGTTTTGCCTTTCATATCATGTAAATAATAGTATTGAAATTATTGATAAAGTATGTTCTCAGCTAAAACCTATCTCATTGTGGTGTTACTGATACCGACTGAGATAGGTTATAAAACACATTAATAACTTGATGGAATTATTTGTAATCCTGAATATAATTTACACTGAAATATATTAATTGCTATCTATATGTCGATGATTTTTTATTAATCCCTATTATATGTCCATGATTGTCATAAGTGATACTGGAAACTTTGCTTTGTCTTAAGACACTTAACAATTTTTGTTCCAAAATTAAACTGCTGGCTACTTCTGCATGAGTCAACGAAGCGCGGTGGCGACGGCGTTCTATCTTGAAACGATACTGATTGTATTTTGCCCACCCAATCAGCAAAAGTGCATTAAATATCGCTATGATGATATAAAGCGCTATCAAACCCAGTTCTGAAGTGAATTCCGACGTAAAAAGTTTGGATCCGTTATGGGAGGAATAAAATAATCCCATTGCGAATAAATAAACAAAACCAACCCAAGCCAGAATAGTTAATAAAATATCAATCAGGAGAGGTGATAATTTTTGTTCGGTAAAAATCAACGGATCTTTCATTATTCGATTCTCTCTATTCCCCGATCAGGACTTTCCCAGCGAGCTCGTTTTCTGTGTACTTTGAGCATGACTTTTGGGAAAGATACCAATGTCGTAAACAGATTTAGCATCCAATAAATCATCGGATACCAAATCACCCAAAACAGTGATGAGGCAACGTATTTTTCATAACGTCGTTCAATGATTAAACTGACGGTAAATTGGATCAGGCAGGTAGCTGCCAGTACTAATCCCGTATATCCGGGTGGAAATAATGTATATACCAATCTAACTTGAAGATGCAGGTTTTAAAATCTGAAAGTTGTCAGTCAGTCGAGTCGTGAGTTCTTTCGCTTTTTCTGGCAAAGTGGTATGAAAAAAGTGGCGAAGGGTTTCACGGAAT
>NZ_CAWQTY010000005.1:0-6779 GCF_963897815.1 Xenorhabdus sp. Sc-CR9 | reverse complement strand
CTCAGGCATTTGGTTGAAAACGCTTTTCTCCATTTGAAGCGCTGGCGTGGTATAGCGACCCGTTACGCCAAAAACAGTGCATCGTTTCTTGCCGCAGTCCAAATCCGCTGCCTTGCTCTTTGGTTGATTATTTCATGACGACGCCATCTAATGCCTCTTTATGATAACAAGACCGATTGGCTGTTTTTTTCCCAATTGGGTTATCGCAACAGAGATAGCCGGAATACGATTAATCTGGGTTGGTTTAGGTAGCCGCTATTTTTATCAGAACTGGATGTATGGATTAAATACTTTTTATGATCATGACCTTACTGGAAAAAATCAACGTTTGGGATTGGGGGGAGAAATCTGGGGGGATTATATTAAACTCTCCGCTAATACCTATTACCGTTTAAGTGATTGGCAAAAATCACGAAACTTTCAAGATCATCACGAACGTCCAGCAAATGGTTATGACATTAATGGGGAATTTTTCTTGCCTGCTTATCCGAGTCTGGGGATGAAACTGACATATGAGAAATATTTTGGTGATAACGTAGCTTTATTTAATCGTGATACCAAGCAGAAAAACCCCAGCTTGGCTACATTTGGTTTGACTTATACTCCGGTACCATTATTTACAATGGGAGTAGATTATAAACAGGGAGAAAGTGGTCATACTGAAACACAGTTTTTGGCAAACTTAAATTACAAATTTGGGGTGCCTATTAGTACTCAACTATTACCGGCTAATATGGCTTCGATGCGGACATTGGCAGGTAGCCGTTACGATTTGGTGGAAAGAAATAGTCATATTATTTTGGATCATCAAAAAATAAAAAAGGAAGAACTGATATCATTGGAACCTATTATTGGATACGGGCATCAAGATATAATAGCCAATGTACCCGTTCCCCCAGATTCTGATATTAAACAGATTCGTTGGGATGTCACGGATAAAGCATTTCAGAATAATCGGGGTAAACTTTCTGCTGATTCAGGTAAAAGCAATATCATTACTCTCCCCAGCTATCAAGAAACGCATGAAAATACTTACATGCTCGATATATTGCTGACAGATAGTCAGGGAAAAGAACAACTCGTTCAGGTTCCCATGAAAGTTTTGCCTTTTATGATAGATGGAAAAGTGAAGATAATTCCCCCTGAATCGCCACAATCAACAGGCAATAAAGAAAATGGGTATACCTTTGACTCACCTGTTATTACTTATAAGGGTTCACCATCAGGAAAAACGGTAAATAATGCCCGAATTGATAAAGTCACCTGGACAACGGAACCTGCTTTAGATAGTGATTCTGGTTTGGCGTTTATATGGAATAATCAATCTGCCAAAACAAATGAAAAGGGACAATTAACCGATGAAAAAGGGCAATTAATACCTAACATTTTAGTCAGCCAAAAACCGTATAACAACGTAGATGTTTATATGCAGCTGGATGGTGCTCCACGGCAAAAAATAGGTTCAGTGATGTTTAGCAAGAATAAGAATAAATCTCACGAATACCAGGTTAAAAATATCGTAGTGGATCATAAAGGCCCGCTTATTGCCAACAGTAAAAATACCTACATCTATACGGCCTATATCGTCGACGGGAATGGCAAAGCGGCGCCCGAAGGCCAGAAGATTACCAACATTCACTGGGATAAGAATAGTGATACCGCCGGGCTTAAATTTACGTTTAAAAATGGTGTGGATAGCACAGGGTCTGACGGAACACTGACGGCAACACTGAACAGTACGGCGGTTGTGGATAATGTCGTGGTTTCGCTTTCTGTAGAAGAACAGAAAACCCCCGTTTCAGCTAAGCCTGTCGCGTTTATTGCAGATAAATCAAGTTACCACATTGATGGTGGCCTGACCGTTAGCCCTGAAGGTCCTTTAGCTGTGGGTGATGGAAAATCTTATACCTTTAAAGCGACTATTGTTGATCGTGAAAATAAGCGGGTAATCAGTCAGCCAATTGATGGCGTTATTTGGAAAGCCAAAGATGACAAAGGGCAAGATGTTACATTAACCACACAAACAACGAAGACGAATGAAGCAGGGGAATTGATCGCAACACTGGATAGCAAGGTTCCATTAAATGGGGTGAAAGTTTCATTGGCTATTGAGAACCATGCTGCGGTTACAGCAGATCCGGTTTCGATTAAATCTGAAAATATTGATGTGACATGTAAGGCTAATGATGAAATTCCCGTATTGGTTGATGAAAGTTATATGTGTACAGCAAAAGTGACTGATGCGGTTGGTCAAGGAATCCCGGAAAAGACAGTGAATTGGATGGTTAAGGACCATTCAGCTCTTAAACCGACACCCCTTTCAGGTAAAACTAATGAGCATGGGGAGGTGATGGCAACATTAACTAGCAAGACTGCTGTTTCAGATATTGTCGTTACGGCTTCTATTGAGGGTCAGCCCGATCAAGGAAAATCCAAGGAACAAATTAATTTTATCTGGCCGGAAATTACCATCAATACATCACCAAAAGATCATGATGTTACTGTCGGTAGGCAAGAAAAATATTCCCTCATTGCAACCGTATGGCGTAAGAAAAATGAAACCGCATATAAAGGACAGGATATTAAATTCAAGTGGACTAAACCGCAACTTAGCGATGGTACAGATACACCGGATGTTATTTTATCACCATCACCGGATACTCTACAGTTTGTGAATCCCAATGATGGTACGTTGAAAGCGAATCTTACTGGCAGTAAGGCACAGCAGGTGAAAGCTTGCCTTGATATTGATGGCAGAACGCCCGCCTCGCCGGCGTGTTCAGTGTTGATGAATTTTATTGAACCACCGCCAGAGTTTAAGATTGCCAGTGTTGAAGTGACCAATTTTGATAAAAATAAGCCGTTGCAAGGTGATGGAATATCCGAGTATGAATACAGGGCATTGATTGTGACAAAAGATAAAAAAGTGGCCATTCCCAACCACACATTTAAAGGTGTGAATTGGATACATGATCACGACAAAATTAAAGAGAAAAAATTTCCTCCACCTGAAGCTTATTCACCCACTAACGAGGACAAATTTAAAACAGATGAGAAAGGATACTTATATGCAAAATTAAAGAGCCGTGTGGGGGTTAAAAATGTCAAGGTAACATTAAAAATACCTGAACCAGATGGTACTGAGGCGAAACTTGATGCAGATAAACAAGTGGCATTTAATCCTATTGTGCAATCTGCGGTGTTATATGTCTATAATGCTGATAAAAGCGAAAGTAGATACTTTGATAATACGAATGGTAAACGCCACCCGCATACTATTTTCGACACTTTACGGGGAGAATTAAGAGAATCCAGGAGTTCTGGTTCTTTCAACCAAGATGAAATTACTTATGGAATGCTTGATGTTGACTCACCACTATATAAAGATGAAATGTTATCATTTGGTACAGGAAGTGGTCCTATACTATTTCAAGCACCGGGTTCTGCCACAATAAACAAAGAAAGTGGAGAAATACAATTTTATGAATATAAAATATCTGCTGTCAAAATGACAAAAATAAGTTCTAGCAGTAATGGGTATACAAATATAACTGATAATATTGACTGTAAAAGAGAATCTTTTCTAACTGGAATGTATAATGATCTATATTCAGATAAGGAAGCTTCTAATCCGACAGACATTTATGCTCTGCATAATGAATTTGGTAATTTATATAATTGGGGAGTATTTAGTGGCTATCCTGAGATGGATAAAAACAAAGTCACTATTGTAGTAAAAAATACCAATCTTAATAATAGTGATGAGTTTAGAATTTGTGATTCTAAAAATAATGTTTTCGATGATTATTCAGAGGGAATCGTTTTATGTTACTTAGCTTATGGGAAAATAATTAATGAGACGTAAATGAACTATATAAGTAAGAATATATAACATTTTACAATGATAAAAAGTTATCAGTTGATAACTTTTTATCATTGGTTTTTTTGTTTCCGTGCCTTTATTCTAAAAATAACAAACTGACTTCTAAGGAATAGTAACATTGAGTTGTTATTTTGTAATCTTTAAGATATTAATATTAGAAGCAATTAATACAATAAATCTCTTTTAAATCAGGCAAGATAAATCAAATAATTATGGCTATTATTAAAATATGAGGTGATAAAATGCCGGATAAAAATAATAAAATGGAAATTTCAATTATAACTAATGCTGATTTAGTTATAGGTCAGTATGTTAGTTTTGTTGTGACATTAAGTTCGGATAAGCTCATTCTACCAAACAGGAATATTATCATTAAGAATAATAACAGTAATAACATAAAATTCGATGAGATGATTATTCAGCTTGTTTACGATCCTGATTCATTAACAGCGTCTCAAAAGTTGGGATTTACAGTGCTTAAGGAAGTGAGTGGTCAGCCTATAAAAGATGGCTCTCTTATTACATTTGACGTAACTACTGATGCAACTGCTGGTGGGAATGGTTTTGCACCTGTACCATTTACAGGTAAAGCGAATGAAATTGATCCAAATACATTATCATTTTTTATTGAAAAACCTTATCTACAAGTATTACCAGATGGTAATCAACCAACATATACCGCAATACATACCACTTTGAGAAATAAAAACACTCATAAAGAATTAATTGGTACACCTGTATTTATTACTTCATTAGCTGATCATAAAATGAAAGAGTTTATTTTTAAGGATGCTAAAAATACAAATGAAATCATTCCTGAAAAAGTTGGTCCGAATGAAGGATTAAATATTGCTTCAGATAATCAAGGGGTGGTGAAATTCTATCTTTACCCTAAATTATCTCTAGTGAACATACTTGAATTAAGAACTATTATTTTGAATACTATGTATGAAGCGTTCTCTAAGAAAATCTATGTAGTTAATTACAGTGATCCTGGCTATATGAATTCTATAGGGATACCAAGTATTCTTGGCTATGATCCCAGTGGTATATCTGCAAATGGAGGCGTTCCATATTTTCTAACATCGGTAGACAGTGACGATAATGAGTTGGAAAAAGGTGATATGATTTTGTTTTTCGTTAATGACCATTATATTGACCATGCGATACCTCTTGTGGATCCACAAAGCCAGTTAGATCAGTACACGATACAACTCCCTTATTCTATTTTTATACAAAATGAGCTGTCTCAATTTTCTTATACAGTGATTAAACCTAATGAGCATGCTCTATATTCGGATTTATTACCAGTGACTTATTTAGGGGGAATCCCTTATGAACCAGATCCGAAAGTTGAAAGAGGTTATAATACTTGCATAGTTCATACTAGTCTTGGAGTGGGTTCCAATAATATTATACCACCTAGTAATTGGATCAGTCCCGATAGTGTAATGCAATACCCTGAGTATAAGCATGATGGATTATTTATTGAGATTGTACGTTCTGATATTCATAATCCCAAGGCTACAGTAAATCCAGTTCCATTAAATATAACAGATATTACTCTAATTATGTATATAAATTCGGAAAATAAAAATTTCCAGAAACTTTACACTAAACAAATTACTTTAAATGAAATCGGTGGTACAGGTGGTAATGCAAATTCAATATTCTTCAATATTCCTTATAAAGATGTTACTGATATAAGAGGGAATGGTAGTATCAGCTTTGACTATCAATTTTATCTGAACGAAAATTTACAACATAGTGTAGCTTGGAATGGGCTAATTAATACTGTTAACTAGCTATTATATTGAGAAAATAGACAGTGGACACTTATTATAAATGTGCCCATAAGTTACCAAGTTTATCTTTTAAAGAGAATATAACTATGTCTGGTACAATAGAATTTTCTTTACCTAATAATGGTGATTTAGTAATAGGGCAAAGTTTTTTATTTACTGTGACAGTATCATGTGATAAAGATATAGACGATAATATCACTATCTCATTTTATAATAGTAAAAATATTACTGTACCATCTGATGACATCCTATTAATTTTAAAAGATAATAGGAAAAAGGCTATGGTAACAGTTACTCTTGTTGTATTTAACTCTTTGTCGGAAAATGAAGAGATTTATTTTTCTGTAAAAACATCATTAAATGATATTCAGCCAAAAACGCTAAAATATACTGCAAAAACAATTAATTCAAATTCATTAGAGTTAAATATCGATACTGTTTCTTTAGTAATGCCAGAATCATTTAATGATTCTCAAATAGGAGCTATATCAACTAAAGTTCATACTGTCTTAAGAGATAAAAAAGGTGTAGTACTATCAGGTGTTCCTATATTCATAAAGAGTAATATCATTGATCAGTTAGAAGAAGTATGTATTTATTCTGATGATGGAAATCTAATAATAAATATACAGAAGTTTGGCATATATTATGGTTTTTTCGTCAATTCAGATAACAAAGGAAAAGTGAAATTCTTCATCACACCTAGAAAATCATTACCGCTAGTTATTGAATTGTTTTCTATAATACCAAATTCAACTGATTTTGTTTCTTCTAAAAATCCTATTTTTATCACTGTTGATGATATTCAAGATAATCGGCAACCCTTAAATATAATCACTGCTATTGATGGTAATTTAAAATCAGAGGGAGAAAGTAAGTTCTGGGTAGATATGTCACCGTGTGAAGATTATAAACTTGGTGATTTTTTATTGTTTTTTGTTAACAAAGAATATAAGTACTATACTAAATAAGATTTCATAATTGTGATACACCCATTTTTCTCATCCCCGGTTTTTGCTGTTGTAAGGAAGCGGTTTCCATGAAGATTTTGACATGGTTAAGCAACTGCCACATAAATTGGCAGCAGTGGT
>NZ_CAWQTY010000004.1:0-6815 GCF_963897815.1 Xenorhabdus sp. Sc-CR9 | reverse complement strand
AGGCATTTGGTTGAAAATGCCTTTCTCCATTTGAAGCGCTGGCGTGGTATAGCGACCCGTTATGCCAAAAATAGTGCATCGTTTCTTGCCGCAGTCCAAATCCGCTGCCTCGCTCTTTGGTTGAGAATCTCATGACGACACTATCTAGCAATGCACTCTTTTCTGCTTCTGAAAAGTAAAAAATATAATCAGCGCCATGCAGGGTAATATCTGCCTCATTCAATTTCTGGCGGAAGATCGACTCAGACATTATTGCTTGGTTATAAAGCCCCGCTTTTTCAGCCATTTCAGGCGTCATAACCGCCATCACCCGGCCATCAGTCGTTTCCAGAACCATCAGTCGATCTTCTTCTTCCAGATTGGCGTTAGTGGCAATAGTAAAAACGTCATCACTATAGAGAACATCTCCATTCAACAATGGAGTTTGCCAAAAATCGGTTATCGTTTTTGAAAATAAAGACATACTTCTTACTCGCTTTAGGTGGAATCAGTAAGCGCATTTTGGCGCTCATTCAAAAAACTCCGGGAAAGTACTGCGGAAGTGGATTTATCCACTCTCAAACAGGTTTTTTCGTCCCATAAGATCAAGATCACTTCATCGCGTATAAACAGGTAAAAATGTCCTCCAGGAAAAAGATTGTGCCCCCAATACAGTCCGTATTATTTTCACGCATACTGCTTAAGAAATCGCAATATGTCATTATCCATCAATGCTTCACATTCAAATCGATGCATAAGGTATACAACAGGCTGATCCGTTCCTATTCAGAAATCAGATAGCAGTTAAAAATTAAAGCGTAAAAGTTAAAAATCAGAGAATAGTAGAAATGGCATTGTGCTGATAAATACGTGCGAACTCAGGAATAGCGGCAATCGGAGCGTCCGCTATCCAACCGTGTCCCCGCTGGCTTTTGAAATTAAAATAATCCCGGTACTCCGCATTGGTGAGAAAATTGTAAGTTAAAGAGATACTGGGCGATAAAGTATGTACTTCATGGGACAATCCCTTAGGGATCAACATAATCTCACCCGGCAGTAGATCGAATTGCCAGATACGATCCTTATTCTGGTACTGAACACCCTGATTTGCCTCACCACTGGTTTGGTCTGTAGATTGATACACCGATCGCGATAAATCAGCGCGTCCTTCTGCGGTATTTCTGACCACATCTTCCAGTGACTCAGAAAAAATCCATCCCGCTTTTCTACCCACCACCTGGCACAACACCGCATTCGTTCTCATTCCGTCAACATGTAAACGGGTACACGCGCCCGGAGCAGAGAAATAAAGCCCCCAGTCCTGACACATTCGCTTATTAGGTTGAAGGGAGCCAGCCTGAACCCAAGGGATCTTATAGCCGCTTTCAGGCAGGAAATAAGGCCGCTGCCAATGCGCCTGAATGTGTTGAAACGCCCGGAAACTAAATGAATCCGTTTTTACCCGATGTCCCAATCCCCACGTGAATAACAGATGCTTAAAAAATGAATCATAGGTGTAACGGAGATAATCCAGATCACTTCCCATTTCACCCAACTCAACAGCAGGTAACGACGCAATTTCCTGTAAATAAGTACGCAGCTCAACATTACTTTTCGGTTGGAATCCGGCATCCTGTAACTGCACAGACATATCTCCGAATTCTTGAATAAAGTAATCTAAACTCCAAATTTGCTTCGCTTGCCAATCCCTCAGACCATCCGCCACAATCACAGGCACTTTTTTCATCAAATAGCGTTCACTGAACTCAGCAACCGAGATATCAGTGACTTTATCCACGTTATGGTATTCTGCTGATTCAAGGCGCATCAATGCATCATGGCTTTCTATTTCACGCTGTATTTTCTTACTGCGCCGATAAATGCTCATTTCTTCATGTGCCCACATCACAATATCACCCAGTGCATTCCGGGTGGTGCCGAAAAAACTCATGTTTTCCCCCTAAAAATTAAACTCTGCATCTACATCCCGATCATTTATCTGAACGGATGCCGTTGATGTATAGCCATAATTGAGACCAGTGAGTAGTTCCTGTATTTCCGCATCAGGATTGGCAATGACTTCATCTATCAGAGTAAAGAAGTAATCAAACACAGCCATCACGGTATCTTTTCTGAACATGTGCTGACGGAACTGTATTGTGCAGTCAAAAGATTCTCGGGTTTCAGACACATCCATCGCCAAATCGAACTTGACGGCCTCCAGTGTCATTTCAAGCCGGGAAAACTCATTTTCCCCATCAAACTCATCTGCCCCATTCAGGCTCAATGGCAGGTAACCGAACACCACATCAAACAGCGGATGTTTACCCTTACGATCCTGAAAATTACATTCAGCGCTGAGATCTTCCAACAACGCGCTCATCGGATAAGTTTGATAAGGCACACTTTCAGTCCACCGGGCATTAAGCTCCAACAAATAATCCGCCACTGTTACGTCTGCCTCCGGCTCAACTTTCAAGGCCAGCATATTGACGAGATAACCGACCAGTGCCAGTTCTTCCGGTTGCATACGCCCAGTTACCGGAACACCAAGCAGGAAAGATTCAGTACGGGCAATTTTTGCCATCAAGATGCCAAACACCCCAAGAAAAAAGGTGAACGGAGAGAGACCAAGCTCATCACAAAGCTGTTTTATTTCCGCGCCGGTTTGCAATGGAAGGCTTTTATCCAGTGTGTGTCCCGTCCTAAATAAGGTTGACACTTTTCTTCATCCATTGAGGAGAGTGTTATGAAATCAGAAAGCAAACGAACTCAGCGTGATTATTCACTGGCTTTTAAATTGGCCGTTGTTGATCAAGTTGAAAAAGGCGAGATGACGTACAAACAAGCCCAAAGTCGGTACGGTATTCAAGGGCGTTCAACCGTTTTAGTTTGGCTTAGGAAGCATGGTCAGTTAGATTGGAGTCTGGGTTGGACACCTTTACATCCTCAAGGCGCTGCCATGACCTCATCTTCATCGCTTACACCTGAGCAACGCATAAAAGAACTTGAACAGCAACTAACTGAAATGGAAAAGAAAGCCGAGTTTTTTGAGGCAGTTGTTGAGGTGTTAAAACGGGATTATGGAGTAACTACCGTAAAAAAGCCACGAGGCAAGTCATTCAGGCGAAAAAAGTAACCGGCTTCCATGTGACTCAATGTTGCCGTTATCTGGGTATCACACGGCAAGCTTATTATCAGCAATGTCAGCGGATAGCCATCAAAGAACAACAGGAACAGGATACCTTGAGGCAAGTGCAGTCAATCCGCCTGAAGCAGCCCCGTATTGGCACGAGAAAGCTTCAGTATTTGTTGAATCAATCAAGCCCATTAAAAATAGGCAGAGACAGCCTGTTCGACTTACTCAGAACCCATCATTTGTTAGTCAGACCCAAACGGGCTTACCACAAAACGACGCAGAGTCATCATCGTTTTTACTGCCACCCTAATTTACTTAAAGTGGGTTCTAACAAGATAACCCCAACGGGGCCAGAACCAGTTTGGGTGGCTGATATTACGTATCTTCCCGTGAAAATGGGGGAAGCATATTTAAGCCTGATTACGGATGCCTGGTCACGTAAAATCGTGGGGCATCATGTGCATGATAACTTAAAAACAGACGCGGTTATCAAGGCGTACAAGCAGGCCTTAAAAAACCGAAAATTAGCCGAACAATCACTGATCCATCATTCAGACAGAGGGTTACAATATTGTTCAAAACGCTATCAGGCGTTACATAAGCACCATGAAGTGATTTGTTCAATGACAGATGGTCACGATTGCTATCAGAATGCGTTGGCAGAGCGTGTTAATGGCATCCTGAAAACCGAATTTTTACTCAGTAAACCGTCTGATCTTGAAGAAGCGATCAAAATGGTGAGTGAATCGATAGAAATTTATAATCGGTATCGGCCGCACTTAGCGCTAAAATATAAAACGCCGGATGAAGTTCATCATCAGGCGTTAAGTAAAAATAGTGTCAACGTATATCAGGACTAGACAATTATCCGGATCTACGATATATAACTGACAGCCAGTAAGCGGCTGACCGATAGGTATCAACGTTGATGACGTTTCCATGCAGTCATAAAAACTGACATCAATGGCCGCTTCTGTCGGGCCGTATAAATTGGTTAACAAGCAACGAGAATCAAACATGTTCTGAAATTGCTCTGCCAGACTGGCAAGCAATGACTCCCCACTAACATAGACCTGACGCAATGCCGGCAGTGGAGATGGCGAATCTGCATGACCGTTCTGAATGGCTTGATCCTGAAGTTCCTGAAGCACTGGCTTCAACAAGCTGGGGACAAAATGAACAACCGTAATGTTTTCGTTTGTCAGTGCCGCCACAATGCCTCTGGGAAAGGATTCCAGCCCCGGTTGCAGCAAATAGTTGCTCGCGCCATTCAATGCGGGCAGAAAAAGCTCCCACAAAGAGACGTCAAAAGTCAGTGCTGTTCTTTGCAGGATGATGTCTGTGTCTGTCATCTCACTGTGTGTCTGATGCCATTCCAGCCGATTGACAAACGCACCATGATTAACCAGAACCCCTTTGGGAGTACCGGTCGTGCCAGATGTGAAGATTAAATATGCGGGGTCTGTCGCCCGTAATTGAGGTGTGTTTGTCCCAGATGTGTCTTGTAAGGTATGTTCTGAAAATGGCAACGTGGATATTTTGTCCAGATGTTCACCATTGATCAGTTCCAGTGCAACATGCGTCTGAATAAACAAATTTTCCTGTGCCATGTGACAAAAAGCGATACGACATTGAGCCGTCGCAAGCATGGATGCCAAGCGGGCAGCCGGAGTTTTGGTGTCCACAGGGAAATATACGCCACCAGCCAGCAATACCGCATAGGCCGCCACCAGAAACTCAGGACTGCGTTCAAGCCCGATGGCAATACACTCACCCTGACGTACTCCGTGCTCGTTAATCAGATAATGAGCCAGCCGTTGCGCCCGTTGGTATAATTCCTCCCAAGATAAAATACTTCCTTTTCCCCAGCGTATCGCTGGATTTTGGTTATCTCTCGCCGTACTTTCGAAATAATCAGTAATCAATCGTCCCGTTTTCATGACGCTGAAGTCCTCTGATTGCTGGCTTTTAGTTTTTATGGTTCTGAAATGGGTTTGCAGCCCGATGTCATAGACGAACAACGGACAATAGAAATCCGTCGGCCAAACAATGTATTTGGCTTTTCAGGCAGTAAGTATGGGAATTAATTTATGGATGAATTGATGCAGCGCTGTCTGTCTTTTAGAAATCTATCGGATATAGCGATACCGATTACAGACTTCTTTTCCGATCAGCATTTTTTGTAATTCATTACTTCCCTCAACGACTTGAAGGATTTTTGCGTCCCGATAAAGCCGGCTAATGCCATTAATCTCATCACAACCGTGACCACCGTGGATCTGAACCGCTTTCGCGGCAGCAATACCGGCTTCATGTGATGCGAAAAGCTTGGCCTGAAGGATTTGCACAAGGGCATCTTCATCCTTGGTTTCTTTGGCTTTTGTCGCTGATAAGCAAATGAGTTGAGAGGCAAGCAGACTACCGGACATTTCAGCTAAATAACCCCGGATAATGCCCTGATCTGCAAGCAATGTTCCGAAAGTGACGCGAGAGTTGGCTCTATGGGCTGATGCTGCCAGTGCCGCCTGCTGTATTCCCAGCGCCGCCCAGGCCACGCTGATACGACCATAGTCCAATGCGCTGTTAGAGATGAGGTTTTGCCCAAATCCGGGTTTCCCGACAATATTGGCCTTAGGAACCCGACAATCGTTAAAATCCAATATCGCCAGATAAGCACTCCTGAATCCCAACATATTTTTTTTGGCAGTGATTTTTAATCCTGGTGTGTCCTTGGGAACCAACACAGCAGTATCCAGCCCTTGGTATTTGCCGAAGACCAGAAACAGATCGGCGATCTGGGCGAATGTAATCCAGCTTTTTTGCCCGTTCACATTCAGTTCATCCCCGTATTCTTCAAACTGTGTCGATAAATTTTTAGAGTCGCCACCCGCGGAAATTTCCGTTTGCGCGAATGCACCAATGATTTCCCCTTTCACCAACAATGCCAAAAAGCGTTGTTTTTGCTCCTGAGTCCCCCAATCCTCAATGGTTTTCAACATCATCGAATGTACATTCAGCAACCCTGTCAGGGAGCCGCTGCCTGCTCCGATAGCCATGTTCAGCAACCCGAATGTGGTTGCATCAAAGCCTGAACCCCCGTTTTCAGTTCTCGCCAACCCACCCAGCCAACCTTTCCGCGCAAGTTTTTGTACAACATGGGCAGGTGTTGCTTCGGCTAAATCCCATTTGTCAGCATAAGGCGCAACTTCTGTTGCTGAAAACTGCTCAAATTCTTGTAACCATTCCTGCTGTACTGCGGATAAAAAACGATTAAACATTTGCTGCCACCTTTCTGTCCAAAAAACTACAGACGGCCTGAATACTAGAAAAATTGGCATTATCAAGGTCATCAATCTCAACCTTAATTTTGAAATTTTTTTCTAGGAAGGAAATTAATTGGATGGCGGCAAGAGAGTTAACCAAGCCTGTTTCAAATATATTGACTGAATCACCTAAATCCTGCTTACCAGAAAGTTTGCACAAATATTCAGAGACTAACTTTTTATGTTCAGATACGTTCATTACGACTTTCCCTTTGCAAGCTTAATTTCATGAGTTTTTTCTTTGCAATAAATAAGATTTCATAATTGTGATACACCCATTTTTCTCATCCCCGGTTTTTGCTGTTGTAAGGAAGCGGTTTCCATGAAGATTTTGACATGGTTAAGCAACTGCCACATAAATTGGCAGCAGTGGT
>NZ_CAWQTY010000003.1:0-7026 GCF_963897815.1 Xenorhabdus sp. Sc-CR9 | reverse complement strand
AAAGAGTATCATCCGTAGTGCTATCGTTATTCGTGATGCTGTAATTACCTTTTATACACTTCGTTTTTCAAACTGCCTCTTTGTTGGCTGCGCTCGCTCATCCCGGTCACATAGTTATCTATGCTCCCGGGGATTTGCTCTTGTGCCGCCGCGATGTAACTTGAAATCCATTGTGTATATGCCGTCGTCTTTCAAGTTGTAGTTTGGAAGCAGAACAGAAATTCAGAATCTAATTGAATAAGTTCTAAGCTCAGGCTTGCAGGATTATTGTAGACTACTATTTATCAGGCAATTGAGGGAATAGAAAGAGAATCTTGATTAAAGAGAAAAAATCAAATAATAACTACATTAATCTAAGAGTCTTTTTAAAAAAAATTCCATATCTCACTTTATTAATGATAAATATTCTTCTTATATTGGCATATAAGTAATATTTCAAAATAGTAGATCACTTCCCTGCTCCCCACACAACGGCAAGAGGGAGTTCCCAGAAGCATCGCTAACAGGAACTGTTCACCAATCAATTGAATTTTTTTTTAAATGATATCCGTAAATTAAAAAGGGGAGCCAAAGCTCCCCATGATTCAGCTGAATTCAGTATCACTGACCTGCTTTCAATTTTTGGTAGTACTCTTCATACAGGATATTTGAATTGCCAACATCACTCTGCCATTCACCTTTCTCGATAATAACATTATCCGGATACAGCGATTTATCTTCTGTCATTGCCTTAGGCAGAAGTTTTTTTGCTGCAAGATTCGGCGTCGGGTAACCGATTTTCTCTGCCACTTGTGCCGCGATTTCTGGGCGCAACAGGAAGTTAATCAGCTTCATCGAGCCATCAACATTCTTGGCATTAGCAGGAATAGCCAGGCTATCCATCCAGAAAATTCCGCCTTCTTTCGGCCAGATAATCTCAACAGGAGTTCCCGACTGGCGTGCGACATATGCGGAACCCGGCCACATCATGCCCACATCAACTTCACCCTCCATAAATGGATTGGCTGGATTATCAGAATTAAATGCCAGTACGTTTGGCATCAGTTTTCTCAACTCCTGATAAGCCGCTTCAATCTCTTTCGGGTTGGTGGTATTGCCTGAATAACCCAGTTTCAACAACGCCATCTGGAAGACTTCACGGGCATCGTCAGTCAGTACTAAACTGCCTTTATACTGCGGTTTCCAAAAATCATCCCACGATGCAATGGATTTAGGATCAACATTATCACTGTTAACGCCAATCGCCGTTGCTCCCCAAATATAAGGGATAGAGTAATCATTATTCGGGTCAAAAGACTTATGAAGCAAGTTCGGATCAAGATTATGGAAATTGCTCAGTTTGCTCGTGTCGATTTTTTGCAGCATCCCTTCTTTACTCATCTTTGAGATAAAGTAAGTGGATGGAACCACTAAATCATAAGCGCCGTCTTTATAGGTTTTCAGCTTGGTATACATGCTCTCGTTGGATTCGTAGGTGGAATAAATCACCTTAATCCCAGTTTCTTTAGTGAACTGGTTGAGCAAACCAGGCGGAACATATTCAGTCCAGTTGTAGAAATACAGCGTCTTGCCGTCATCTGCGGCAGCGGCATTCACTGAACCAATGCTTAATGCCATCATCCCAGCGGCTAACAGACAGAACCACTTTTTCATGTTGTTTTTCATGTTGTTTTTCATATTATTTTTCATGTAGTGTTCCCCTTGCAGTTTTAAGACTTACCCGTGCGGTCCCGCATCACAAATTGGCTAATCAGTACCAAAACCAACGACATAAGCAGTAAAATTGCTGCTAACGCGTTCACTTCCGGCGAAACCCCGACTTTTACCATTGAATAGATTTTCAGTGGCAGGATTTCATAACTCGGCCCCGTCACAAATGAGGAAACAACCACATCATCCATCGACAGGGTAAAGCTCAGCAGCCAACTCGCCATCACCGCCGGCATTGCCAACGGCAGGATGATTTTGCGCAGGATAGTTAATTCACCTGCCCCCAAATCACGCGCCGCTTCCAGCATTTTGACGTCAAAATCTTTCAGGCGGGAGTAAACCGTCACGACCACAAACGGCAAGCAAAAAGTGATATGCGAGAACAGCAGAGACCAGAAGCCAAGTGAAATGCCGAGCAGCATAAACAGCACCAGCAATGAAATCGCCATTACGATATCCGGCGACATCATCACGACAAATAACATTCCGCCAACGAACTTTTTACCCCGGAACGAGTAACGATACAAGGCAACCGCAGTCAGAGAACCTATCAGCGTGGCAAACGTAGCGGACGTTACCGCCATCGTCAAAGAGTGCCCCGCTGCTTGCAGCAAGCTGTCATTGGAGAACAACAGGCTGTACCACTCAGTGGTAAATCCCTGCCAGTTAATGCCAAAACGAGACTGGTTAAACGAGCTTATCAGCAGAATAATAATCGGGATATACAGGTAAGCATAAACGATGGTCATGAAGCCACCGCGCAACAGGCGTCCGATCATTCCAGTGCCACCTTCTTATTCAGCAGCTTCGCCGCACGATAATAGACGAACAACATCAGTCCCATTACCAGTGTCAGGCAGATACTGGTCGCAGCGCCAAACGGCCAGTCACGGATGTTGAGGAATTGGCTCTTAATCACGTTACCAATCAGCAGATTCTTCGCTCCGCCCATCAGGTCAGCTACGTAGAACAGCCCCATCGCAGGCAGCAATACCAACAGACAACCCGCAATAATGCCCGGCATCGTCAGTGGAATGATAATGCGGATAAAGGTTTGTAACTTACCCGCACCTAAATCGCGGGCCGCTTCCAGACAGGGTTTATCCAGCTTCTCAATACTGGAATAGAGCGGCATGACCATAAATGGCAACAGGATATAAACCAACCCCAACACGACAGCTTCGGGGGTATACATGATACGCAGAGGTTTATCGATAATCCCCGCCCACAGCAGAAAATCATTCATATAACCGCGGGTACTGAGGAACATCTTCAAGCCATAAATACGGATTAACGAGTTCGTCCAGAACGGTACGATTAATAGAAATAGCATCAGGGGACGCAGTTTTTTCGGCAGACGAGCCAGAAAAAAAGCGAAAGGATAGCCAATCACCAGACAGCACAACGTCGCCACAATCGCCATATTCAGTGAGTGCAGTAACACTTCGGCATACAGCGGATCGAACAACCGTGTGTAGTTATCCAGCGAAAATACCATCTGCACCAGATTAGCATCATCACGGGTCAGGAAGCTGGTTCCGATAATCATCAGATTCGGCAGAAAGACAAACAGCATCAACCACGATACTATGCCCGTAATGACGATATTCTGGAACAGTTTACGCGTCTTCTTCATCGACCAGCACAACCTCCCAGCTTTCAACCCAAGTAACAGCGATCTTCTGGTTCAGGGAATGGTCAACATCAGGATCATCTTCATTGAAGAATTCGCTGACCATAACCATTTTGCCATTTTCCATTTCAACAACAGAATCCAGCGTCATACCCTTGTAGTTACGTTCACGCACATAACCAATCAGGCCTGTGACTTGCTCACCGTTATTGATCTCTTCCACGCGCAAGTCTTCCGGGCGCAGCAACACTTTCAGCATTTGCCCTACAGTGACTGGCAGCGCAGTGAAGATATCACATTCGTGACCTTCAACATTGGCGCGTATCCGCTGCTCATCAATGCGATGTAATACTTTGGCATCAAAGATATTGATTTCGCCGATAAAGCGGGCGACGAACAGATTTTTCGGCTCTTCATAAATCTCGCGCGGAGAACCATCCTGCTCGATACGCCCGTTACGCATAACCACGATGCGGTCTGACATTACCAGAGCCTCTTCCTGATCATGGGTAACAAAGATAAAAGTGATACCAAGCTTGCGCTGAAGCGCTTTTAGCTCATTTTGCATCTGCTTGCGCAATTTGTAATCGAGTGCGGACAGCGATTCATCCAGCAACAATACCTTAGGCTTATTCACAACCGCACGGGCAATCGCCACACGCTGCTGTTGACCACCGGAAAGCTGCGCGGGTTTACGCTGGGCAAACTCTCCAAGCTGCACCATGCGCAATGCGTCTTCAACACGCGGAGCAATCTCTTTTTCCGGTGTTTTCTGCATTCGAAGCCCAAAAGCGACATTTTCAAATACGGTCATGTGAGGGAATAGGGCATAACTTTGGAAGACCGTATTAACGTGACGGTTTTCAGCAGGAATATTTGTAATATCCAGCCCTTCCAGTAAAATTTTGCCGCTGTCCGCATCTTCTAGCCCGGCAATCAGACGGAGTACTGTGGTTTTGCCACAACCGGATGGCCCAAGAATGGTCAGGAACTCGCCATCATTGATTGTCAAATCGAGCTGTGAAATAACTTGTTTACCGTCGAAGCCTTTGCTCAAGGCTTTCAATTCCACAAGTGGAGTCAGAGAGGTGTTCTCAGTCATTTATGCTATCATCTATCCCTTGGAATAATGCAGATAGAACCGCCACAGGAAAAGACTGTGTTAGCTGGCAGGAGGAATCATTTCTCCGCTAAAGCTCAAAGCCAGTGGCGCCGGTTGAAATTACGAAGCGCGCATAATAAACGCAGTCCGTCCAAATTGAAAGCCGAATCAATGACAATGTGTCATTTTTTATTATCATTTCATGAATAGTAACATTGAAGCACCATTTTGAACCTCGTTTCCCCTGTTGGAAATAACTTCCTGATGATTATTTTTCAGTCAAAAAAATATTCTTTTTTTTCAATACATTCCATCAGGCACAAAAAAGCGCTCATAACCATTCTCCATTCTCTCTCGCTCTCCCAAGTTTCCAAGAAATACAAACATGACTATCACTTTGATGGCATTCAAGTCCCTTGTTTCCTTTCAATAATGACGATCCTGATAGCCGCGGGAGCAACTCCATAATCACCCATTAGGTATATACCCGAAGAATTCAAACTACTTCCCCCTCACCACACTGAGAACGAAAAACAGACATTGAAAGTGGGTTCTATATAGTCTAAATTAAGACCTATTATCGTCTATTGATAGCCCCTAAAAACAGAAAATATTTTCATCAGGAGTTTTAAATGAAAATTGAAACTATTTCTTATGTAAAAAAGCATGCTGCAATGCTTGAACTATCAGAACCCATCTTAGTTACCCAAAATGGTTTACCTGCTTATGTCATTGAATCATATGAAGAACGGCAAAAAAGAGATGGCGCAATTGCATTATTGAAACTGCTGGCTATTTCTCAAAAAGATAAAGATGCAGGAAAACTGTATTCACGTGAGCAATTATTGGAAGATTTGTAAATCAATAAGTGTTTGGGGAATAAATGTCTGATATTTTAATTAATTATACGGAAACGTTTAAATTTTCCTTAAGAGAAATAGCTTCATATTTGCGAACAAAAGAACTTGAACCATTACCTATCATTCAAAAGGCATTGGATGAATTTGAGAAAAAAATCAACTTTTCGCCAACCTGCTGCCAAATATCACCTGAATTGGCTAAATTAGGTGTGACAAATTATCGTGAATGCAATATTCAAAATGGCCACAGAGTGATTTATTCTATTGATTTTGATGGGAGCACGGATATCGTTATCGCTCATGTCATTATTCATCAAAAACAAGATATACAGGCATTGCTTTTTAATCGAATTATTACTTATTAATCTGAAGCCCTTACCCAAATCGCCAGTAATGACCTGCAATATCAACGTATAGCCATCTCAGGTGGCAAATAAATCCACCTGAGTACCAAGAAAAAAGTAATGTAATATCAAATGGAGATCGATAATGAAAAATGCAACAACACCCACATTAGAAGGCCATACCATCACAGATTATCTGGGTGTCGTCACAGGGGAAACGATTCTTGGGGTAAATATTGTGAAGGATTTTTTTGCTGGGGTTAGAGACATCGTTGGTGGACGTTCTGGCTCTTATGAGAAAGAATTGAAAAATGCACGGGAAATTGCCTTTGCAGAAATGAATGCTCAGGCCCAAGCTTTAGGTGCCAATGCGGTTGTCGGCATTGATATTGACTATGAAACCATCGGCAAAAATGGCGGTATGCTGATGGTTGCCGTATCAGGGACAGCGGTTAAGATTGCGTAAAGATAAATAGTACTGAATTTACAGATTAGGCCATCGATTGGGTGGCTTAATTTATATTAATGTGATTTAAAACACAGAATAACAAAATTTTCTTTTATATTCTACCATTCTATAATATCCACCATACTACTCCATACCAATTAGGTAATTAATAAGTAAGATCTTCATTACTGATGGAGGACATATTTATGTTATTCAGATCAAAATCTTTCAGTGTTAATAGTTCGGATAATTTAAATTCGTTAAATCGGTTTAAATCCAGTCCTAATCTAACTTCCCTTTCTTTTGATGCTAAAGCATCATTAACTTCCGAGAAAGTTTCTTTATCAAGAGCATGTGAAATTTCAAATTTATTAAAACTTGAAATAGAAAATAACAAATGGAAACTTAAACTGGATAAAAAAGAAAGAAGGGATATGGAATTAAGAAATTGGAATAACAGATGCATATATTCTTGTGGCGTTTTTCAATCTATACTGGAAAGAACCAGTAGCGTATTAAATGAAGATATTAGCCAACAAGAGAAATATCATTGTTTTGCAGCAAATTTCAGGGGGTTTCCTGTAGGGGTGCTGGTGCTGACCATTACAGAAAAGAAATTACTCAATGCACCAAAACTTTTACCTGACATTCCTCTAATCTCAGATATTTCCACACATCCCGGTATTAGGGGATGTGGAATTTCACTCATCGAGTGTGCAGTAAATGTATCTTATCAATTAGGAAAAAACGGTGTGGTTCAACTAACCCCAATTGATGAAAGCGAAGATTCTTATTCATATATAACCTCAGCTTCGTTTAAGAATAGCGATATCATTATTCCGTAAATTCAAACTCGGTTTTTTAGGTTGGAATGTATACGCAATGAGGCCTGCGGCGATTTCCAGTAGAAAACCGAGTTGACTGCGATG
>NZ_CAWQTY010000002.1:0-7193 GCF_963897815.1 Xenorhabdus sp. Sc-CR9 | reverse complement strand
CTACCGCCGTAGGTTTTTGCCAAAACGGTGGTGATTGCAGCAGTCAGGGTAGTTTTACCGTGGTCAACGTGGCCGATAGTACCAACGTTAACGTGCGGTTTTGAACGTTCAAACTTTTCTTTAGACACGACTCTATTCCTTAATACTGCTCCCCCGTCACAAAAATGAGGGAGCTAAAAAGATAGTAAACTCGAAAACTTATCTAGATTTACGAGCTTCGATAATAGCCTGAGCGACGTTGCTAGGCGCTTCGTTGTACTTCAAGAACTCCATGGAGTAAGAAGCACGACCTTGGGTCTGAGAACGCAGGTCAGTAGCATAACCAAACATTTCAGACAATGGTACCTGTGCACGAACAACTTTGCCCGTAGCTACATCATCCATACCATCGATCATACCACGGCGACGGTTCAAGTCACCGATGACGTCACCCATGTAGTCTTCTGGTGTTTCCACTTCAACTTTCATGATAGGCTCCAGCAGAACTGGTTTAGCTTTCATGAAGCCTTCTTTAAATGCCATGGATGCAGCAATTTTAAAGGCGATTTCTGAAGAGTCAACGTCATGGTAAGAACCATCAAACAGAGCAACTTTAACGTCAACGATTGGATAACCAGCCAGAACACCGCTCTTCAGCTGTTCCTGAACGCCTTTATCAACGCCCGGGATGTATTCTTTAGGAACAACACCACCAACGATTTCGTTAGCGAATTCGTAACCAGCGCCGCCAGCTTCCAGAGGCTCAATACGTAGCCATACGTGACCGTACTGACCACGACCACCGGACTGTTTAGCGTGTTTACCTTCCTGCTCAACAGAAGCACGGATGGTTTCACGATAAGCAACCTGAGGTTTACCTACGTTAGCTTCAACGTTGAACTCACGACGCATACGGTCAACCAGAACGTCGAGGTGCAGCTCACCCATACCTGCGATGATGGTCTGACCAGTCTCTTCATCACTGCTTACGCGGAATGATGGATCTTCCTGAGCCAGACGGCCTAAAGCGATACCCATTTTTTCTTGGTCAGCTTTAGTTTTTGGCTCGATAGCAACAGAGATAACTGGCTCTGGGAATTCCATGCGCTCCAGGATGATTGGTGCGCCCATGTCACAAAGAGTATCACCTGTAGTTACATCTTTAAGACCGATTGCAGCAGCGATATCGCCTGCACGGACTTCTTTGATTTCTTCACGTTTGTTGGCGTGCATCTGTACGATACGACCAAAACGTTCTTTCTTGTCTTTAATCGGGTTCAGTACGGTGTCACCAGAGTTAACAACACCAGAGTAAACGCGGAAGAAAGTCAAGTTACCCACGAATGGGTCAGTAGCGATTTTGAACGCCAGCGCAGAGAATGGCTCGTCATCGCTGGAATGACGTTCTGCTGGAGTATCTTTACCGTCTGGCAGCATCCCTTTGATGGATTCAACGTCAGTTGGTGCCGGCAGATATTCAATAACTGCATCCAACATTGCCTGAACACCCTTGTTCTTAAATGCAGAACCACAGGTAACCAGGATAATTTCGCCAGTCAGAACACGCTTACGCAGAGCTACCTTGATTTCTTCTTCAGTCAGCTCTTCACCGCCCAGATATTTGTCCATCAGTTCTTCTGATGCTTCTGCTGCGGATTCAATCAGATTCTGATGCCATTCTTGAGCCAGTTCAACCATGTCTGCTGGGATATCTTCATAAGTGAAGGTAGTACCCTGATCAGCTTCATTCCAGTTGATTGCTTTCATTTTCAACAGGTCAACAATACCGGTGAAGGTATCTTCAGCACCGATTGCCAGTTGAAGTGGAACTGGGTTAGCAGCCAGACGAGTTTTAATCTGCTCAACAACGCGCAGGAAGTTCGCACCCATACGGTCCATTTTGTTAACGAACGCGATGCGTGGAACATTATATTTGTTCGCCTGACGCCATACAGTTTCAGACTGAGGCTGAACACCACCAACTGCACAGTAAACCATTACTGCACCGTCAAGAACACGCATGGAACGTTCTACTTCGATGGTGAAATCAACGTGTCCTGGGGTGTCGATGATGTTGATGCGGTGTGGTTCAAACTGTTTAGCCATACCAGACCAGAATGCAGTAGTCGCAGCAGAGGTAATGGTGATACCACGTTCCTGCTCCTGCTCCATCCAGTCCATTGTTGCTGAACCTTCGTGAGTTTCACCAATTTTATGGTTTACACCTGTGTAAAACAGAATACGTTCAGTTGTCGTGGTTTTACCGGCGTCGATGTGGGCACTGATACCGATATTACGGTAACGTGCTATAGGTGTTTTACGAGCCATTTTTTCCTCTCTCGTGGGCGTTCAATTTAGAGAACGGGTAGCCGAACAGCTACCCAGAACATATTCACTGCCGATGGGTTACCAACGAATGGATTACCAACGGTAGTGTGCGAACGCCTTGTTAGCTTCTGCCATACGATGAACGTCTTCACGTTTCTTCACAGCAGCGCCTTTGTTTTCAGCCGCATCAGATAATTCATTCGCCAGGCGCAGAGCCATCGACTTATCACCGCGTTTACGAGCAGCATCAACGATCCAACGCATTGCCAGTGCATTGCGACGAACCGGACGAACTTCAACTGGAACCTGATAAGTAGAACCACCAACACGGCGGGACTTAACTTCCACAGTCGGGCGCACGTTATCCAGTGCCAGCTCGAATGCTTCCAGATGATCTTTACTAGAACGCTGAGCCAGGGTCTCAAGCGCACTATATACAATTGCTTCTGCGGTAGATTTCTTACCATCTACCATCAGGATATTAACAAATTTTGCCAGTAGTTCAGATCCGAACTTTGGATCTGGCAGAATTTTACGTTGACCAATTACACGACGACGTGGCATGGAAATACTCCGTTTCGAATTCAGGGTTGTCCAAAACTCTACGAGTTTATTTTGACATTAAAGTGAAAAATGTTTGGCCTTACTTAACGGAGAACCATTAAGCCTTTGGCTTCTTCACACCGTACTTAGAACGACCTTGCTTACGGTCTTTAACACCGGCACAGTCCAGTGCACCGCGAACAGTGTGGTAACGCACACCTGGCAAGTCTTTAACACGACCGCCACGGATCAGAATAACGGAGTGTTCCTGCAAGTTGTGGCCTTCACCACCGATGTAGGAAGAAACTTCGTAACCATTAGTCAAACGCACACGACATACTTTACGCAGTGCGGAGTTTGGTTTTTTAGGAGTGGTAGTATATACACGAGTACATACGCCACGTTTTTGCGGGCAAGCTTCCAGAGCAGGAACGTTGCTTTTCACAACTTTCGAGCTACGAGATTTGCGCACCAGCTGGTTGATAGTTGCCATTATTAAAAAAGCTCCTGGTTTTTTGCTTCGTAAACACGGATTTTACCCTCTGGCAGTCATGATGACAAAACGAGAGGACGCGGAATTTTATTGCTGACTTGACGAGGTGTCAAGAAATATACAGTTTTTCTATACTGGTAAAATAGCGGAAATATACAATTCTCATTTACCAGGCAAAATTTTGCTGATGTTTTACCGTTAAGCTCACAAAACCGTCGTAATCAATCACCTTAACACGGTCTGAAATCTGTTCAGTCAGCCCCCGTGCATCCAGATCTTCCTGCAAGGCATAAATTCCAGCTCCTGTACGCATCAATTCAGCTAAGTAGCGATTATCATTGATCCCGAACAATACGCCATTCTGAATTAACAGAACGTCATCGATCTCAGATACAAGAGCAAGCATTGCATTGACGTCATCATGGTAAGGTGAGCGCCTAACAGTATATAACATGTTACCTACCTGTAATAGATTAAAATTTCAACACAACATCATAATCTGCCAACTGTTTTCGTATCGCCACAGCAGAAAGAAATTCTGCCTTAAGTACAAAATTGCTTGCCGGACTACCTCCGCGAATGATCAGATCATCAAGACAAACGTAGCATTTATCAATGTCATAAAGAGGCAAGATCTTAAAGGTTGAAATATAGTCACGGGCCAGAATTTTATCTGGCTGTTGGTTGGTCAGTAATTGGAAGACTCCATCAGAAATAAAGAATATGCCAATTTGATCGGTTAAGGCTGATGTCGCAAGCAGGGCATCCAGCCCTTCCCGGCCTATAGAAGAGCCATGAGGGGCTTCAGTAAAAACAAAGGCGATTTTTTTCATCGATAACCACTATTTCATTAAGACCCACATAATTTACTCAAAACTGACATTTCATCAATGCTTACTGCGAGGCTTAAAATTGTATAACACGATCACATAGCATCATGGCTTCTGCCAGCGCCCCCAACCCGCTAAGTTCAAACCCATTTGCCAGATTAGCAACAGGCAAATTTAATTCTTGGGCTTGTTGCTCATCCACTACACCGCGACGCAATGCTGCGGCAACGCAAATATACAGATTGAACCGATGCTGGACTGCCAATGCCTGCCATGCCCTGACCAGATCAAATTCATCATTGGCGGGAGCAACCAGTTGATTACCGTTTAGGACACCCTCACGATAAAAGAACATACTATGTAATGTATGTCCTGCGGCGATCAACGCCTGAGCAAATTGATAGGCACTGCTGGCTTGTTGAGTACCATAAGCTGGCCCGGTGACCAGCAGACAATAAGACAGTGACGACATTACTTCTCCGGGCTGGCACATTCGCCGTTTTTAAACTGGCGAATATAGAGGTATACCGTATGCTTGGAAATATTCAAACGGTCAGCAACCTGATTAATAGCATCCTTAATATCAAAAATGCCTTTCTCATAAAGATTTAACACTACCTGCCTATTTTTCGCATTGTTGGAAACATTGCGGTCGGCATTCACTTCTTCAATAGTAAATTCCAGAGTTTGTGCAACCAGGTCATCCACAGAAGATGCAAAGTTAACGTTCGAAGAGACTTCGTGGGTTTTTTCTGGGATAAAGGTCTGAATAATTTCAGAGAAAGGCACATCAAGGTTCATATTAATACATAACAGCCCAATAACCCGACGCTGGCGATTGCGAATAGCAATTGTGATAGATTTCATCAACGAACCGCTTTTTGCCCGCGTGAAATACGCTTTAGAAACACTGCTGTCTTCATCCGTAATATCGTGGAGCATCCGCAACGCCAAATCTGTAATCGGGGAACCGATCTTACGACCAGTATGTTCCCCATTAGCTATTCTGACAGCTGAACATTTAAGATCTTCCAGTGAATGAAGAACTATTTCACAATGCCCACCTATCAACATAGCCAGGCCATCAACAGCAGCTTCGTAAGATTTTAAAATTTCATGATCTGTTTCATTAAACGGTTGGTTTTCCAGTAAATCAATATCACTGTTATCACCAGTTAATAGCGGGGTAGACATGTTAATACACCATCCTTCAAGCTCAGACTTTGCCTCACCAAAATATTAAGGCGAGATTTATTATAAAATCACATTACTACAACCAAGAGTCTACCTCAGTAAACATCTACTGTTATAGGCAGAATGTTCTATATTCTATTCGGAATAATGACGTTAAAACCACTGTTGACGTTAAAACTACATTGAATTTACGTCAAGCCCTTGCTGAAGATACCACAGGGTTTTATCACAGCTTTATGCCTAATACGCGTAAAATATGAAAACGATATTTCATTTAATACAGCAGGAAATAATAAGCAGACATGCAATTTTTCTTTATTCATGCTTATTATTCCTCAAAGATGAAGTAAATATCATCAACAAACCGAAAGATGAAAGAAAGATGAAAATGAAAAAATGAAAGGTACAAATAATAAAACAGGAGCGATTAAACTCCTGTCTGTATTGTCTCGCAATTATTACCGGAATTATTTTGCCTTGGCAGCAGGTTTAATATCCAGTAATTCAACATCAAAAACTAAAGTAGAATTAGCTGGAATTTTAGGCAGGCTTGCTTGATCATAAGCCAACTTCGGTGGAATAACCAATGTAATTTTTCCGCCTTTCTTCACATTCTGTAAGCCTTCTTTCCAACCTGGAATCACGCTGTCCAGACGAATTGACAGAGGTTCTTTACGTTCATAAGAACTGTCGAAAACTTGCCCGTCAATCAAAGAACCTTTGTAGTTAACAACTACAGTGTCAGTTTCTTTAGGGGTCTTGCCAGTACCTTCTTTTTCAATTTTGTAAAGAAGCCCTGATTTGGTTTCCACTACGCCAGCCTGCTTAGCGAACTTTTTACGATATTCATCACCTTTTGCGCCATTTTCACCAGCATCTTTCTCTGCCTTAGCCTGAGCCATCTCTTTCACTTTTTTTTCAAAAGCCAACAAAGTGTCCTGAATTTCTTGATCAGTCAATTTGCTTTTATTATTTAAAGCATCTTCAACACCAACCAACAACTGTGTTTTTTCTAAGTTGATACCGAGTGTTTTCTGCTCTTTCAAGGAATTTTCCATGTAGCTACCCAAAGAGGCACCCAGAGCATAAGAATTTTGCTGTTCTACCGTTTTAAATGCACTATTCAGCTTTACTTCACCTTTAGCTTCTGTATTAGCAGCCAAAACCTGAGGTACACTGAATACTACTGCCAGAGTTGTTGCCAGCATGGTTGTTTTAAACAATGATTTCATCCTATTCTCCAATAAATTTGGGCGGTTTTACCGTCAGCTCAAGCTACGCGTAACATGTACTATAACCGTCTGCGGAAACCAATGACAATATTTGCTATACCTTGATCTAAAAACCATTGAGACAGCATTAACGTGAAGAGGTTTCGTTATCCCCTCTTCTATTGAACGTTTTGAATATTATAGTGCCACTTGGTTAGAGTAATCGTTCCATCATGTAATTAACTGATCAGAGGCAGGAGAAAGATAATGGAATTATCCGACATTGAACAAAGATTTGAACAATTGGAAACTAAACTGGCCTATCAGGAAGCCACCATTGAAGAGCTAAATCAAGAAGTAAGAAAGCAGCAGATAGAGGCAGAACAGCTGAAAGAACAACTGCGATTAATGGCTGATCGCCTAAAAACTCACCAAGCATCCATTATAGCACCACTTTCAGAAGAAACACCCCCCCCTCATTACTGATACAGGGCAATCGCATCTAAAATTCATTGACAATGATTGAGTTTCATGTCGTTATGCTGCTTTTAAAGTCAACCCTTATGTCCTCTGTCAGCCCTTTGTTACAGCATTTTGCCTCACTTGAAGACCCCC
>NZ_CAWQTY010000001.1:0-7248 GCF_963897815.1 Xenorhabdus sp. Sc-CR9 | reverse complement strand
CATTCCGTGAAACCCTTCGCCACTTTTTTCATACCACTTTGCCAGAAAAAGCGAAAGAACTCACGACTCGACTGACTGACAACTTTCAGATTTTAAAACCTGCATCTTCAAGTTAGATTGGTATATATATCCTCATTGTAATCGGTTTTGAATTATTGGATTTCTTGTCCGTGAAATTAATCTACAGCACGCAATAACTTATTGCAATACAAAAAATTATTAATCTATAGGGTTTTGTATTAACTTATTGATATAATTAATTAATTTTTTAATTATAAAAGTAATTGATGATTTTTTTAATAACTATTGGAAATAAAAAACCGGGTTGCCCCGGTTAATTTTTATTTGTCAGATTGGAGGGTTTTCAAGCAAAACGCTGGTGGTCGGAAGATAGGCGCAAAAGAACCTTGGCTATAATCTTGACATAAGAAAATTCTTCTTCATCCAAGTACCAAGTTTCGTATTTTTTGTTGTCTGAAATGATTGCTAGTTTTTTATACATTGATTGTAATCGCTTGACATACAGCTGCCCATCCAGTGCAAAAATATATACGCCATCTCCATCGAAATAATTTACTGAAATATCAATAAAGATCAGATCTCCAGATTCTATGCTAGGGGACATGCTATCACTAAGCACTGTGATTATTTTGACTACTTTGCTTGAGCGATTACCAAACAAGGCATTAGCCTGCTCTGTCGTGTATATGATTCCTTTAATGGTTTCTGAAAGCCCTGTTGAGGCAGTCACATCAATATCTGAGTTTGTTTGAATATCAAGGGATTCTATGTGATAACTATTATCATCAGTATTTTTAACTTCTATTGAAGAAGGCCTCTCTGTATTTAGTATTTCCTCTCCGTGCATTAACCACTCAGGGCTTACATTCAAGGCATTAGCTATCTCCACGAGCCTTCTACTTGTGCTTGTTTGACCTGATGCGAGGCGCCATATAGCAGGCTGGGATACTCCCACTCTGCTTGCGAGTTGAGCTTGACTCATGTCCGAGGCGCGTAATGCCTTATTTAGACGTTCTGCAAATGTTTTCATGCGCATGAATCTATACCTTTTGTTATTTGATTTCAAATAAGTTAAGTTATTGCAAAAAGTTATTTATTGGTTTAGTGTAGTCCAACGAACTATAACAAAAGGTATACGATGTGATTAATTTGCATGTCAAAAGAGCTATTGAAATTACAGGTAGTCAAGCGTCTCTTGCTCGGGCTTGCGGTGTAACTCAGCCGGCGGTTTATCGTTGGTTAAATGGCAGTCGCATTAAGGCTGATTACGTTATGGCAATCGTCGAAGCCACAAACGGCGCAGTCCAAGCCCACGAGCTACGCCCTGATCTGCCCAAGGTATTTCCACCACCGGAGAAAGATCATGTTTCCTGATTACACCCAAGTCACTATGCCCGACGTTTATCAGCCGGGTGATGCTGAATTTATTCAAAAGATTCTGGCTGCCATGAAAAGCGCCTCGATGCGGGAGTATGCAAGGGATAAATACGCCTACGTCTACAAGCTCCGGTGGGATGAAGAACCCGTGTCATATCGCAAGGGTAATGCCGGAGCTAAGGCAGCCAACACATGGCTCCGGTTGTTTTTTAACAAGAATCACAGATCGATGCAGGGTTATACAGAAAAGCCAATAGCGGTATCGGGTAAGCAGGCAGTTTAGTTTCATAGGGTGTACTTGTTGATAAGTACAATGGCGTATCAGTTTAATAGTACAAAGGGGGTGATATGTGGGGAAGAGGGGAAAACTTTCTAGGGGGAGTAAGAGGGGGTGATCTTTGAAAGGGGTGTTAGGGAAGGCACAGCCAAGAGGAAGAACTCAGATCTTAATATAGATCACTGTAGGGGTTACAAATGCCCGCAGCCGTTTAGACGTCCAAACAGGAATAAGAAAAGGGCTTCTCCTCTGGCAGTGGAAAATAATCAAGTGAGGGTATCAATGTTAACGAAGAATGGAAATGTGGAAGGGTGCAAGAAACAGAACAGCCAAACTTTGGCGAGCGAAACTGTTCCGGTTCTTGCTGGGGAAATCATAAGTAAGCAAGTTTCCGTAGCTAATTATGACACTAATTTTTCATTAGAGGAATGGCGTCCAGTAGCAATTGAAGAATTTAGCAATAGCTATGAGGTTAGTAATTTAGGGCGAGTCCGCAGTCTTGATAGATATGCGCCTGAGAACACTAAAACCAGAAAGATTAAAGGCCGTGTACTCAAGGCCAGAATGCGCAAAGATGGCTATTTGACGGTGAATTTTAGCATCAATGGCACCTTGTTCCAGTTCGCTGTCCATCGCTTAATTACGATGGCGTTTATTGAAAATACAGATAAATACCCCTGCGTTAATCATAAAAATGGCGTTAAAACAGATAACCGAATCAGTAATCTTGAGTGGGTCACGCATAAGCAAAATATCAACCATGCGATTGCAAATGGGCTAATGACTGTTAAAGGTTCAGGTAACGCACAATTCAAAGGCGTTATTAGGGCAACAGATATCAAAACAGGTAATTCTATTGATTTTGTTGGTAAAAAATCACTAATAGCCTTTGGGTTAAGTCATACCGCCGTATACTCCTGTATAGCTGGTAGGGTTAAAAGTCATAAGGGGTACAGCTTCCAAAGATTACCTATCGGTATGGAGGCAACAGCATGCTAACCATTACCCCTAACTTTGCACAGGAACGCGCTTTAAATATGCTGCGTCAGGACTGGAAAAACTTTAACTCCTTCATGGTCTACGCCCCGACGGGTGCAGGTAAAACCGGATTATCTGCCTTCATCACAAAGGGTTTTGTATCAAAGGGTATGAGGGTTCTTTTCGTCGCACCGTTCACCGTATTGATAAACCAGACTGCCCAGCGTTTTATTGAGTATGGCTTACCTGAAGAGGAAATCGCCTTTATCTGGCGTGACCATCCCAATCAAGACCCGTCGAAGCTGATCCAGATTGCGTCAGCGGATACGCTCATTCGTCGTGAGTTTCCCGCAGATATTGATCTGCTGGTGATTGATGAAGCGCATCTGAAACGCAAAAAGCTACTGGAAGAGATTTCCCGGTTAACATCAGAAACAGATTGCAAGGTGGTCGGGTTATCAGGCACCCCATTTTCACCGTTCCTCGGTCACTATTACCAGAAACTGATAAAGCCCACCACGATTAAGGAATTAATCCAGCGCGGTGATCTGAGTGCTTATGAGTTCTACGCTCCAACGAAGCCCGATCTGTCCGGCGTCAAATCATCCTCAAGCAAGGAGTACGGCAGTGATTACAAAGAGGATGAGTTAGCCGAGATTATGTGCGGGTCGGATTTGGTGGGGGATATCGTGAGTAGCTGGCTCAAATCGGGCGAGAACCAGCCCACTATCTGTTTTTGCGTCAATGTCAGCCACGCCAACTTTATCACGGTCGAATTTAATCGTGCCGGGGTGAATGCCGGGGTCATGACCGCCAGCACCCCTCAGGATGAACGGGATGTGATTATTCACCGTTTCGAGCAGGGCGCAACAAAAATCATTGTCAATATTGGCGTCCTCGCGGCAGGTTTTGACAGTGACGTGCGTTGCATCATCTATGCCCGTCCCACCAAGTCAGAAATCCGCTGGCTACAAACCATCGGCAGGGCGCTGCGCCCGGCTCCGGGTAAGGACAGGGCGATTATTCTGGATCACTCCGGCACCGTCCACCGCCTCGGCTATCCCGACAGCATCGAATATGACGAGCTGCCCGGCAAAAACGACGGCATGAAGTCCGGTTCCAGCCACCGGGAGCAGGAGAAGCGGGAGAAGTTACCGAAAGAATGTTCCTCCTGCCACTACATGAAGCCTGCGGGGGTCTATGTCTGCCCGAAGTGTGGCTTTAAGCCGCTGGTGGGCGAGGATGTTGATGTCGATACCACTCGCGGCCTGAAGAAGTTAAGCCTGAAAGAGCGCACCTACACACAGGCCGAGAAGCAAAGTTTCTACTCCCAGTTGAAGTATTACCAGAACCAGCGCGCCACCCAAGGCAAGGTTATCAGTAATGGCTGGGTATTCCATACGTTTAGAGACAAGTTCGGTGTTCCGCCTGACGGCTTGCATGACACCCCGCAGGAACTGACGCCCGAAGTAAGCAATTTCATCAAACATAAACAAATAGCGTGGGCGAAATCCCGCAAGAAAGCGGAACGGGTGCCACCGTCCAGCCACGAACAGCAGGAAATGCGCCTTAAGGTTGCCCGTCAGAAGGTCAGTGATATCCGTGAAAAATTAGGCATTCAGCCACATCAGGGAGACATGCTGTGAACAGAATAAAAACAACAGAGGCTGTGATTGGGCACTGGCCTAAAGTTTTCGAATACTACGGTCTGCCCCCCGTGACAGGCAATAAACACTTCAAGGGTAACTGTCCAATCTGCAAGCAAAAAGGCAAATTCCGCATTGATGACCGTGACGGGCGGGGAACCTTCATCTGTACCTGCAATGCCGGGGACGGCTGGGCACTGCTCAGGCTGACGCAGGGAAAAGAATTTAAGGTGCTGGCGGATGAGATTGATCAGCTATTGGGTATTCAGCGCGATAAGGTCACACCCAAACCTAAAACCAGTACGGTGGCAGACAGCCGCCAAAAGATAATCAGCCTTTACTCCCGCATGCCGGAACTGAAAGGCACCTCAGCCGAAAAATACCTGCAAAGCCGGGGGATTTACAGTCATCACCCTATTGAACAAATTCACTTCTGTGAAAAGCAGCCGACCCACCAAGGGGATTATCAGGCGATGTGGGCACTGGCGACAGATTCACGCGGGCAATTATGTTACCTGCACCGAACCTATCTGGACGGAGATCGGAAAGCGCCTTTAGCGGTGACCAAAAAAATGCTGTCGCTACAGGAAGACAACTATCTCAAATATGCCGAATCGGTGGCTATTCGGATGTTTCCGGTGGATTCAACGCTGGGCATTGCTGAGGGCATCGAAACCGCACTTTCCTGCAAGCAACTCTACGGCGTGAACACATGGTCAGCCATGAACGCGGGGCATATGGCGAAATTTATTGCCCCGATGGGCGTTAAACACCTTATCGTCTTTGCAGACAATGACTGGAGTGCCACAGGCCATGCCGCCGCCATGGAATGCGCCCACAAGAATCTGATGGCGAATAACGATATTGAGACGGTCAGTGTTCGCTGGTCGGATCACGGGGATTTTAATGACCTGCTCCAGAACGGAGATCAGGCCAGAGAATTGACATTTATGAAAAAGCAGCGGGAGACAAAATAATGACGGACAACACAGTACATAAAACACTTTTCACTATTCCTGAACCGGGCTACAGCACAGCAATCGCCACGGTAAAGCCGTTACCCGTTCAGCGCAAGATCACCGGCAACAAACAGGTAGATGCTTACCTGTGGGTATTGGAGGTCATCAAAACCAATGAACCCGCTCACCTTGACGCAGCAGAAGTTGCTCTGAAGAAACTGAAAATTACCCCAAAAGCAGCGCAGCAAAAATATGCTGATTATCTGATGAAGTCGGGCGCACATGCTTTTCAGGTTGCCTTTGGCACCCTGAGCATGGATAACCCGCAAGGCTACATCAGCAGGGCGAAAGAACAGATTAAAGCTGCGGCGAAAGTCAGGGGTATTTTTGCCAGCTATGAAGCGGCACTGGAACTGACCGCACCTGAAAAATTAATGCTGATGGGGGAACTGGCTGAAATCTATGAGCCTTTCCACTATTGGAGCGAAGAAGAACATGCACAAGGTTGCATGTACGGTGATCGCATTAACGAAATAGACACATTACGTAAAGCAACCGCGAAAGGCTTTGCTGAACAGCTCCCCGAACCGCACACCTTGTCTGATGTGGTGCGTGAGTTCCTTTATTGGGACTGGTTATCTCAGATGCGTAATGTGGCTGCTAAAGAACTGGATCCGGGCGGATACGGTGATGAGCGATATTATATTTATGACCGGGAAGAATATCTTGAAGAGAAACTGACCACTATTCAGCCGATAAGCCGTCAGGAAGCGATAGACGTCTGTAAGTGGGTGCTGGAAGAAGAACGGTTCCATGATCGTGAGCTGACCGACAGAATTATCCTCAATTTGGTAGGGGAGTGTGCTGATGCGTGATATTCAGATGGTATTAGAGCGCTGGGGTGGATGGGCAGCCAGCGGACACAGCGGTATCAATTATTCCCCTATCGCAGCAGGCTTCAAAGGGTTACTGCCTCTCACGTCAAAATCAAGACCTTCTTGCTGTGATAACGATGGCATTGCTGTAGATGGTGCTGTGGGGCGACTGATAAAGGCAGGGCGTCAAGATGAGTTTGAATTAATCGAATTGCATTACATTCACGACATTTCGAAATCAGAAATAGCCAGAAAAAAGAAATGCTCTGAGGGCAAGATACGTCAAAATCTGATGGTCGCTGAAACCTTTATAGAAGCCTGTTTAATTATGGCGGAGGTTACTTTGGAGATGGATATTTAGATACATAAAGAAACATCAAAAAAATAACACAAAAGCTTTTCGTAACGAAATTTACGGGTTATTGTGATAAGAGTGATAGCAACGTCACACAGCTTATTGAATTTTCAGACCTCGCCTCATCGGCGGGGTTTTTTATTGCCTAAAATCCCCTTTGCTTTTCGTCGATTCAGGAAACGATTGTGAATTTAAATGACCTCACCTTAATTAACGACGACGCGCTAACATTTATCAAAACATTACCGGATAACTGCATTGACCTGATCGCCACTGACCCGCCCTATTATCAGATGAAAGAGCACCAATGGGACAACCAGTGGAAAGATGTCACGGCATACCTTGCGTGGCTGGATGAAGTGCTTGCTGAGTTCTGGCGGGTACTGAAACCCAATGGCAGCCTGTATATGTTCTGTGGGTCGCGTCTGGCGTCGGATACGGAACTGCTTGTGCGTGAACGGTTCAATGTGTTAAATCATATTATCTGGGCGAAACCTTCTGGCTACTGGTTAAAACAAAACAAAGAAATCCTCAGAACCTATTTCCCGGCAACCGAAAGAATAATTTTCGCTGAACATTATCAGCGGTTTGATCACCCGAAAAACAACGGGCATTCCCGCCGGTGCGAAGAACTGAAACAATCCATGTTTAAACCGCTGATTGATTATTTTCGTACTACTTGGAAAGCATCGGGTATCAGACTGAAAGAGATAAATCAGGCGACGGGCAAACAGATGTCCAGCCACTGGTTCAGAAAGAG